>NZ_CAWPAV010000117.1:0-38494 GCF_963885725.1 Proteus sp. G4380 | reverse complement strand
TTGGGAATAAGTTATAGGGAGATAAAATAACAAAAAACCCGCTTATTAAGCGGGTTTGATAACTGTTTTTAAGTAGAATTATTTAGCCGGGATCGCTTTTAAAATAGCAGTCAGTAACTGCCAGTATTGACCTACACTCTTAATGTGTACTCGCTCATCCGGTGAGTGTGCACCGCGAATGGTTGGCCCAATAGAGACCATATCCATATCTGGATAAGGTTTTTTAAATAGACCGCACTCAAGACCTGCATGGATCACCATAATATTTGGCACTTTATCAAATAGTTGTTGATAAGTGTCGCGTACTAAGTGCATAACCGGTGAATCCGCATCAGGTTTCCAGCCAGGATAACCACCTTTGGTTTCGATATCTGCTTGAGCAAGTTTGGCTAATGCTGTCAGCATGCTAACAACATAAGTTTTACCGCTATCAATCAGAGAGCGAATTAAACATAGGATTTCTACTTTATCGTCAACAATACTCACTACACCGACGTTTAATGAGGTTTCAACCACACCTTCCACATCATCACTCATGCGGATAACACCATTTGGCATGGCATTAAGTAAATTGATAGTGCGAGATTGACAATCAGCAGTAAATACTGGTTTTTCGGTGCTAGTATCTGTTAATTCGATAGCTAGATTTTTTTCAGCAATGGCTAATTCACTTTTTAATAGCGCTTCAAATTCTGTGGTAATGCTATTTAATTGAGTCGCTTTATCCGTAGGAATAGCAAAAATAATATGCGCTTCACGAGGGATAGCATTACGCAGTGTACCACCATGGAAATCAATTAATTTTAGTGCTAATTCATCCGCATGTTCAGCAAGGAAACGCGCTAATAATTTGTTTGCATTACCTAAACCTAAATGAATATCACCACCAGAGTGGCCGCCATTTAGGCCTTTTAGTACCAGTTTTTTGACGATATGGTTTGCAGGAATAGCTTCATAAGTGAGGTCTACCGTGGTTTTAACATCAATACCACCGGCACAACCCATATAGATTTCGCCTTCTTCTTCTGAGTCTGTATTAATCAGAATATCCGCTTGTAACCAGCCAGGCTGTAGTCCAAAAGCACCATCCATTCCAGTTTCTTCTGTCATGGTTAACAATACTTCTAAGGGGCCATGTTTAACAGTATCGTCAGCTAATACAGCGAGTGCAGAAGCCATACCAACACCATTATCTGCACCTAATGTGGTGCCTTTCGCTTTTACCCATTCACCATCAATATAAGGTTGGATAGGATCTTTGGTAAAGTCGTGTTCGGTATCGTTATTTTTTTGTGGCACCATATCTAAGTGCGCTTGTAAAACGACTGTTTTACGATCTTCCATACCTTTGGTGGCAGGTTTACGGATTAAAATATTTCCTACCGCATCGCGCTCAACAGATAAACCTTTTTCTGTCGCCCAAGCCATAATGTGGGACGCTAAGGCTTCTTCATGGTATGAAGGGTGTGGAATTGAACAAATTTTTGCAAAAATATCCCATAATGGTTGTGGGGATAGAGTAGATAGTTCAGACACGATGGATCTCCTCTAACAGCATCTGTGTTATGAATAGCCTACCGCTTTCTTAAGGGTTAGCTTTATTATTCTGAGCGTTATTCGCCAAATATAATTGAGAATATCACTTTCTTTTGATGAATGCGTCATTCTCTTACGTATCTATCTAATAATTTGGATTTCTGTGTTGGTGTTCGCTTTTTTATTGCGTGTTTTTTAGACAAAAAAAATACATATCAGGAAAAATGAGGATTATCTCTACCATTTTTATGTTTTCTCTGGTTTTTGAACGCTCAAATCACTATAATCTCGCGCAACCTTTTTTTCCGCAAAAAAGCTTCTCTCGAATTTCAAGTAGCTAGGATCACAATATTATGAGCGAAAAATATGTTGTAACGTGGGATATGTTGCAAATACATGCCCGTCAATTGGCACAACGTTTGTTACCAGTCGAACAATGGACAGGCATTATTGCTGTCAGTCGTGGTGGATTAGTTCCTGCCGCATTACTTGCTCGTGAATTGGGTATCCGCCATGTGGATACTGTCTGTATTTCTAGCTATGATCATGACCATCAACGTGACCTCAAAATCTTAAAAAAAGCAGAAGGTGATGGTGAAGGTTTTATCGTTGTTGACGATTTAGTTGATACAGGTGGCACCGCAAAAGTTATCCGTGAAATGTATCCGAAAGCACATTTTGTCACTATCTTTGCTAAGCCAGAAGGGCGTCCGTTAGTTGATGATTTTGTGGTTGATATTCCACAAAATACCTGGATTGAACAACCTTGGGATATGGGCGTTATGTTTGTTCCCCCTGTTTGTGATAAAAAATAATTTATCTTAATCAATTAATTCAAATATATTGATAAAATCCTCGTTTATTGAACTGACCCCAGTTCCTATGCGAGGATTTTTTATATCGGCTTTATTTTTGATGACCTGACGCTTTTCCTATCTCTTCGTGCTGATGTTGATCTGCTATTCCACTGTAGAAGTGAAATCCATGTTATGATATGAGCAGAATTTTGAGCCTCATTATACGATACACACTGATTTGAAGAGTGATATGGCAAATAATACAAATCTTTCTGAAACGTTATTTAAACCTCGTGCTAAACATGCGGAAACCTCAACGTTAATACAGTACACACACCCTAAATCTAATATTGATTCGTACTCTGTACTTAATGGGATGAGCCAGCAAAATTGGTATCGCACAATTCAACGTCTACAGTGGATCTGGCGAGGTATTTCCCCCATAGAGATCGAAGAAGTATTAAGTCGCATTGCTATTTTTGATGCGCCACGCAGTGATGATAAATTTATTGATACAGTCGTTGGCTATCGACGTGGCAACTGGTCATTTGAATGGTCTCATCAAGCAATGATTTGGCAACAAAAAGCGTTACGAGAGATCTCAGAGGAAGCAGCCGCTGATTGTTGGTTACGGGCGGCAAACCTTTATAGTATTGCTGCTTATCCATTTATTAATGGCGATTTTCTTGCTGATCAAGCGGTAGTATTGGCGATGAAAGCTTTTGAAAATGCCATGAAATTCTCTTCATTTGAAGTAAAAAAACTGACATTTAAATTAACAGGTAAAGGAACTACCAGTGGATTTTTACATCTACCTAAAGAGTGTAAAGGGCCTTATCCAACAGTCATTTTTTGTGGTGGGTTAGATAGTCTACAAAGTGATTATGTTAACTTTTTTAGGCGCTACTTATCACCAAAAGGTATCGCGATGTTAACCGTAGATATGCCATCTATCGGTTATTCTGTTAAGCAGAAACTCAGCGAAAATACCTGTCAATTGCATGGCGATATTTTACAGCAGTTGGGAGATATTCCATGGATTGATCACACTCGAGTGGGCGTAATGGGATTTCGGTTTGGTGCCAATATTGCGGTGCGTTTAGCCTATCTTTATCCAAAATTGATTAAAGGTGTTGTGGCATTAGGGCCATTAATTCATGCCTTTTTTACTCAAGCGGAATTACAGAAGAAAATCCCCATTATGTATCTTGATGTACTGGCGAGCCGCTTAGGATTATTAAATATAGATGAAAACAATCTCAGACTATCGTTAAGTAGTTATTCACTGAAAAACCAAGGGTTGATTGGTCGTCGTATGCCAGTGCCGATGATGAGTGTTTATTGGAAAGGGGATGAAATTAGTCCTAAAGAGGATTCGCAGCTCATTGCTCGCTCTTCTATGGATGGCGATATAGTAGAAATAAAAGAAAAACCACTTTATAAAGGGCTTGAACAGGCATTAACTAAAAGTGCAGATTGGATCTATGCTAAATTAATATAAATAATTTCAAACAATAACTTGCTAATTATAATAGATTATATAACAGTAGAGGTGATAAGGAGACTGAATTTATGACTTCATCTTTGCACCCTACCCGAGGTAAGTTATTAAAGCGTTTTGCTCAAATAGGACCTTATATCCGTGAGCAACAATGCCAAGAAAGCCAGTTTTTTTTTGATTGTTTAGCTGTTTGTGTAAATAAGAAAGTCACACCAGAAAAACGAGAGTTTTGGGGCTGGTGGATGGAACTTGAACGTAATGGTGAACAGTTAATTTATTATTACCAAGTTGGCCTATTCGATAAAAATGGCGATTGGGTTAATCAAGTAATAAGTAAAAAAGATGTGATTGAATCAATACATGAAACACTTATTCGTTTTCATGATTTTCTACAAGCGGCGGTAAGTGAATTAGAGATGACGCTAGTTCCAGATGAAAAAATGAGCAATTTTCCTCTTCCCCTTAAGCCCTAATTTTGTGTTAGGGCAACTTTTCATAGATTTTGCGTTATGTCAGTTGGCATAACGCTTCTCTCCTGATAAAACAGTGTATGATCTTTTAAATCAACAAAAAATGGTAAATGTTATGAGTAGCAGCCAAACGCTGGTTGTTAAATTAGGGACAAGTGTACTGACTGGTGGTTCACGACGTCTGGATCAGTCTCATATTGTAGAGCTGGTTCGCCAATGTGCAAAACAACACGAAAAAGGGCACCGGATAATTATTGTCACGTCGGGAGCAATAGCGGCAGGGCGTGAATATTTAAACTACCCCGATTTGCCCGCAACAATAGCATCTAAACAACTGTTAGCCGCTGTGGGGCAAAGTGCTTTAATTCAGGTATGGAAGCAGCTATTTGCTATTTATGGTATTCATATTGGGCAAATGTTATTAACTCGCGCGGATATAGAAGATAGAGAACGTTTTTTGAATGCGCGTGATACACTGCATGCATTATTAGATAACAAGATTATTCCTGTTATCAATGAAAACGATGCCGTTGCTACTGCAGAAATAAAAGTAGGGGATAACGACAATCTTTCGGCATTAGCTGCCATTTTAGGTGGCGCTGATAAACTCCTGTTACTTACTGATATCGAAGGTCTATATACGGCCGATCCTCGTAGCAATCCGGATGCGAAGCTTATTCCTGAAGTTTTTGATATCAACGATGAATTACGTCAAATGGCCGGTGATAGTGTCTCTGGTTTAGGTACTGGAGGTATGGCAACTAAGTTACAAGCGGCCACTGTTGCAGGGCGTGCTGGTATTGACGTTGTTATTGCCGCCGGTGTTAAGCCTGATGTTATCAGTAAAGTTATTGATAATGAACCTGTCGGAACACTCTTTCATGGTTTAAAAAGCCCCCTTGAAACGCGTAAACGATGGATTTTTGGTGCTCCAGTCGCAGGGGTTATCATTGTTGATAATGGGGCTGAAAAGGCGATTAAAGAGCAGGGGAGTTCTCTTTTACCTAAAGGTATTAAAGAAATTAAAGGTGACTTTTCTCGAGGGTGTGTTATCCGCATTCAAAGTTTGCAAGGAAAAGATCTTGCTCATGGTGTCGCGCATTATAATAGTGATGCGCTACGCTTAATTGCGGGGCACCATTCGCAAGAGATTAGTCAAATTTTAGGTTATGAGTATGGCAGTGTTGCGGTTCACCGTGATGATATGATTGTGAGCTAGGGAGTATAAATATGTTAGAACAAATGGGAAAAGCGGCGCGAGAAGCTTCTTGGCACTTAGCTCAGCTATCAACCGAACAAAAAAATCAGGCACTGTTAGTCATCGCTGATTTATTAGAACAGCAAGAAGCCATTATTCTTGCTGCTAATGAAAAAGATATGGTGGCGGCACGAGAGTCTAATATTAATGCTGCAATGCTTGATCGTTTATTACTCACATCAGAACGTTTAAAAGCGATCGCTGATGATGTTCGCCAAGTTTGTCATCTAGAAGATCCTGTAGGTCAAGTGATAGATGGTCGTTTGTTAGACAGTGGCTTACGTTTAGAACGCCGCCGAGTCCCTTTAGGGGTTGTTGGCGTTATTTACGAAGCTCGTCCAAATGTGACTATAGATGTAGCATCTTTATGCCTAAAAACAGGGAATGCGGCTATTCTCCGTGGCGGAAAAGAGACTCACCATACTAACCAAGCCGTTGTCGCGGTGATCCAGCAAGCACTAGAAACATGCGCTATTCCTGCGGCTGCTATTCAAGCTATCGATAAGCCAGATCGTGAATTAGTCGCAAAAATGCTAAAAATGGATGAGTATATTGATATGCTTATTCCTCGAGGTGGTGCAGGATTACATAAGTTATGTCGTGAACAATCCACTATTCCTGTGATCACGGGGGGGATTGGTGTTTGTCACACCTTTGTTGACGAAAGTGCTGATTTAGACCAAGCATTAAATGTTATTATTAATGCTAAAGTACAGCGTCCAAGCGCATGTAATTCGTTAGAAACGTTATTGGTACATGAAGCTATTGCGGAGAGTTTCTTACCTCAATTAAGTGATGCGATGGCAGCACAAAAGGTTACTTTGCATGCCAGTCAACGCGCTATAACTGCATTGAAAAAGGGACGTGCGACGGTCGTCGATGTGACTGAAGCAGATTATTGTGATGAATGGCTATCACTGGATCTGAATGTTGAAGTCGTTAATGATTTAACGGCGGCAATTGCTCATATTCGCCAATATGGTACCGCGCACTCAGATGCTATTTTAACGCAATCTATCAGTCATGCTGATCGCTTTGTACGCCAAGTTGATTCTGCTGCGGTATATGTGAATGCTAGCACACGTTTTACAGATGGTGGACAGTTTGGCTTAGGTGCTGAAGTAGCGGTGAGTACACAAAAGCTACATGCACGAGGCCCTATGGGATTAGATGCTCTAACCACCTATAAATGGATTGGTTACGGCGACAATACATTACGTCGCTAATAATCCCTTAAATAGCTAAGCCATACTTTCATAAAGTGTGGCTTTATTTTTTTGTATTGTGAGGTATGATACTTAATACTTTACACATTGTAAATTTTAGATTACACCCATTTAGCGGGTTAACACAGCGGAGAGAGTGCATTTATGGAAAGTACAATTTACCTTATAGGACCTAGAGGTGCAGGAAAAACAACAGTAGGTAAAGCGCTTTCTCTATCTTTAGATTATCAATTTATTGATACAGATAATTGGATAACAGATAAATATCAACAAACTATTTCTTCTATGGTTGAAGCGGAAGGTTGGGATGTCTTTCGCCAACTTGAATCTGATGCGCTTATTCAAGTTAGCCAACCTAACCAAGTTATTTCAACGGGGGGAGGGATAGTGTTGGCAGAAAAAAATCGTGTTTATATGAAAAATTCAGGTGTAATTGTTTATTTACAAGCTTCACTTGAAACTTTAGTTGAGCGTTTATCTCAAGATCCTAATGAGGCACAAAGACCTAGCTTGACGGGAAAAACATTAGTTTCAGAAATACATGATGTTTTAATTAAGCGTGAGCCTTTATATATGCAATGCGCAGATATTATTGTTGATGCTGGATTATCTATTAATGATATTATTGAGGTCATTCTCGCAAAACTCGCTAAATAATTAGGAAGTTGTCCTATATAAAGACGAAAACAAAAGACAACTATTTTATTTTCATCATATCCTATTTATAGTAAGGCTAATTATAGCAAAATGAGATATGGATATGATGTTGATAGCGTTTTTTAAAACACTATTTAAATTCTTATTTCGAGTAAGAATTGAAGGACTAATTAATCAGTTTTCACAATATGAAAAATGCATTATTACGCCAAATCATACATCGTTTATTGATGGTATATTATTGCGTTTATTTTTACCGATTAACCCTGTCTTTGCTGTTTACACCTCAGTGGCTAATGCCAAACATACCAAATGGCTCAGTCGTTATGCGGATATTGTTCCTTTAGATCCCGCTAATCCAATGGCGGTTCGCCAATTAGTTAAAGAAGTCGATAAAGGCCGTCCTGTTGTTATTTTCCCTGAAGGGAGAATTACGGTAACTATTGGTTTGATGAAGATTTATGAAGGTGCTGCGTTTATTGCTGCTAAATCAGGGGCAAAAGTTATCCCTGTTAGAATAGAAGGTGCTGAATTTAGCTACTTTTCTCGAGTGCGTAAAACGTTAAATATAAAAGCAAAGCTCTTTCCTAAAATCACAATAAAAGTGCTACCTGCGGTTGATTTACCTATGCCTACAGCGGAAAAATCAGCAGAGCGCCGTCGCTTATCGGGAGAAAAGCTCCGTGATATTATGATGGATGCTATTATGCAAGCACGTCCTAATATCACGCTCTATGAGGCATTTTTACAAGGAATGTCTCAGTTTGGTCGTTTCAGTCCTCTTATTTCAGATATTAATATGAAAGAGGATAGTTATCAGGGCCTATTGAAAAAAATATTAGGTGTTAGTCGTATTATTGAACGCTATACCGAACCTAATGAACGAATTGGCCTTTTACTTCCTAATACTACCGTTACGGTTGCGGCTTTATTTGGGGCGACAATGCGTCAAAGGGTTGTGGCGATGCTTAACTATACTGCGGGTAGCTTAGGTGTACAAAATGCCATGAAAGCGGCATCCATTAAAACGATTTTTACCTCACGCCAATTTTTAGAGAAAGGAAATTTATTACATATTCCAGAACAGACTCCGGATGCAAACTGGGTTTATCTTGAAGATCTCAAAGATAGCATTACTAGAGAAGATAAACGCTGGATTGCACAGCACTTACTCACTCCTCATAAAGCGATGTTAGCGCAAAAATCGACGGATGCAGCAGTTATCTTATTTACTTCTGGATCTGAAGGCACTCCGAAAGGTGTCGTTCATAGCCACTCCAGTTTATTGGCGAATGTAGAGCAAATTCGCGCTATTGCTGACTTTTCACCCAGAGATAAATTTATGGCTGCATTACCGTTATTCCATGCTTTTGGTTTAACGGTAAGTGTATTAGCACCTATCTGCTTAGGGGCACGAGTATTCCTCTACCCAAGCCCACTACATTATCGTGTAGTACCTGAATTAGTGTATGACCAAAATTGTACAGTATTGTTTGGTACTTCAACTTTCTTAGGCAATTATGGCAAATTTGCTCATTCTTATGATTTTGCTCGACTAAGATATGTGGTTGCAGGGGCGGAAAAACTGTCCGAATCGACACGAGTATTATGGCAGGATAAATTTGGTATTCGTATTTTAGAAGGTTATGGGGTCACTGAATGTGCTCCTGTTGTCTCCATTAATGTACCAATGAGTGCTAAGCCATATACCGTGGGACGTTTATTACCAGGCATGGAAGGGCGTTTAATTCCTATAAGTGGTATTACGGATGGTGGAAGATTACAACTGCGTGGTCCTAATATCATGCTTGGCTATTTGCGCGTTGAGTCCCCTTATAAATTAGAACAGCCTACAGCAATAAATGCCGAAGGCATCGAAGAAGCGGGTTGGTATGATACGGGAGATATCGTTGCTATTGATAGCGAAGGTTTTTGCACTATTAAAGGGCGTGTAAAACGTTTTGCAAAAATAGCAGGAGAAATGGTTTCTCTTGAAAGTGTAGAGCAATTAGCGGCTAAAGCCTCGGAAGGCAACCATGCTGTGGTGGCGGTAAATGATCCACGTCGAGGTGAGTCATTAGTGCTTTTTACCACCGATAAGCAACTTGATCGCAGTATGTTATCGGCATTAGCTAAATCCACTGGTGTGGCAGAAATTGCGGTACCAAAAGATATTCGTTTTCTCAAAGAAATTCCTGTTTTAGGAAGTGGCAAAACGGATTTTGTCTCGTTAAAGCAACTCGCTGAACAGGAAAATAATTAATGTCAGAGAATATAAGTCAGCCCCCATTACTGAGTAAGGGCATGAAAGCAGTATTATTATCACAGTTTCTTTCTGCATTTGCGGATAATGCTTTGTTATTTGCCATACTCGCTCAATTTAAATCAGCACTTTATCCAGAATGGAGCCAGCCTATTTTACAAATGGTGTTTGTGCTGGCTTATATTCTCTTAGCTCCTTTTGTTGGACAAGTTGCCGATCGCCAGCCTAAAGGTAGGGTGATGCTTACTGGTAATGCGTTAAAATTTGCCGGTGCTTTTCTTATTTGTATTGGAACCGATCCATTCTTAGGTTACGCCTTAGTGGGGATCGGCGCCGCCATTTATTCGCCTGCTAAATATGGTATTTTAGGTGAGTTAACCGATGGCGAGCGTTTAGTCAAAGCAAATGGCTTAATGGAAGCATCAACTATTGCGGCAATTTTATTAGGCTCTGTGATTGGTGGGCTTCTTTCCGATTGGAGCATTATCTTAGCATTAGCTGTCTGTGCGACAATGTATGCTTTGGCTGTATTGGTTAACTTTAGCATTCCCAAGTTATCACCTGCTCAAATAGGCCGGGGCTGGAATATTAAAAAAATATTCAATCAATTCTTAGCTGCTTGTGGCTCTTTATGGCGAGATAAAGAGAGCCGTTTTTCTCTGGTAGGAACAAGTATGTTTTGGGGGGCCGGCGTCACATTGCGTTTTCTATTAGTGCAATGGGTGCCTATAGCTTTGGGAATGACTGATAATACAACACCAACAATATTAAATGCGATGGTGGCGATTGGTATCGTGATTGGCGCTGGTTTAGCCGCTAAGTTTGTCACATTAAAAACGGTCCGTCGTTGTATGCCTGCCGGGGTTTTAATTGGCTTAGGTGTTGTTTACTTCTCATTACAAACCACCATTATTCCAGCCTATTTTATCTTAGTTGTTATTGGCATTTTTGGTGGCTTCTTTGTTGTACCATTAAATGCTTTGCTACAAGATAAAGGAAAGCATAGTGTGGGAGCGGGTAATGCCATTGCTGTACAAAATTTAGGTGAGAATACCGCAATGTTACTGATGCTAGGTTTGTTCTCACTAGTCACCAGTATGGGTGTTTCCGTTATTACAATTGGTATTGGCTTTGGTGCTATCTTTGCGCTAGCAATTGGTGGATTATGGTTATGGGATTGCACCAGAAAGAGAGCTGAATAACGTTAATTGAGAGTCGAGGTGAAACAACCTTCATGATAAATAATGATGAAATGACCCATCTGAGCATTGAAGTCGGTCAGGCACTGCTAGAGCGAAAAAAAACGTTAACTACTGCAGAATCATGTACTGGAGGATGGATTGCAAAAGTCATTACTGATATAGCAGGTAGCTCGGATTATTATCATCGAGGTTTTGTGACTTACAGTAATCAAGCTAAACATGACATGATTGGTGTAGATGAGCAAACATTGTCTGATTTTGGTGCCGTGAGTGAACAAGTTGTCTGTGAGATGGCAAAAGGGGCACTGCTAACAGCAAATGCAGACTATGCTGTATCGGTTAGTGGTATTGCAGGTCCCGGCGGCGGTAGTGAAGAGAAGCCCGTTGGTTTAGTTTGGTTTGGCTTTGCAATAAAAACCCCAGAGGGGCTTCGAGTGGTTGCTAAACACTGTATTTTTAGTGGATCACGAGAGGAGGTGAGAGCCAAATCTGTGATTTTCTCTTTAAAATCAATTCTTAAAGAAATTATTAATAATTAACTTGATACTGTATGATTATACAGTATAATGAGTTTCAACAAGCAAAATCATATACGTTTTAATGGTAGTGACCCATCTTTATGCTTCACTGCCCAGAGGGAGATAACATGGCTATTGATGAAAACAAACAAAAAGCATTGGCCGCAGCACTTGGTCAAATTGAAAAGCAATTTGGTAAAGGTTCTATCATGCGTCTGGGCGAAGACCGTTCCATGAACGTAGAAACTATCTCTACAGGATCTTTATCATTAGACGTTGCTTTAGGTGCAGGTGGATTGCCACGTGGCCGTATTGTTGAAATCTATGGCCCTGAATCTTCTGGTAAAACAACCTTGACTCTACAAGTTATTGCCTCTGCTCAGCGTGAAGGAAAAATTTGTGCATTTATTGATGCTGAACATGCATTAGACCCAATTTATGCTCAAAAGCTAGGTGTCGATATCGATAATCTACTCTGCTCTCAACCTGACACAGGTGAACAAGCACTGGAAATTTGTGATGCATTATCTCGCTCTGGTGCGGTCGATGTTATTGTCGTGGACTCCGTGGCAGCATTAACACCAAAAGCTGAAATTGAAGGTGAAATTGGTGATTCACACGTTGGTTTAGCCGCACGTATGATGAGCCAAGCTATGCGTAAACTAGCGGGTAACCTTAAAAACTCTAATACACTGCTGATTTTCATTAACCAAATTCGTATGAAAATCGGTGTTATGTTTGGTAACCCAGAAACCACGACCGGTGGTAATGCGCTTAAATTCTATGCTTCTGTTCGTTTAGACATTCGTCGCATTGGCTCTGTCAAAAATGGTGATGAAGTCATTGGTAGTGAGACTCGCGTTAAAGTTGTTAAAAATAAAGTGGCTGCACCGTTTAAACAAGCTGAATTCCAAATTATGTACGGTGAAGGTATTAATACCTATGGCGAACTGATTGATTTAGGTGTTAAACATAAGTTAGTAGAGAAAGCAGGTGCTTGGTATAGCTACAATGGCGAAAAAATTGGTCAAGGTAAAGCTAACGCAACCAATTACTTAAAAGAACATCCTGAAATGTACAATGAGTTAAACACTAAATTGCGTGAAATGTTGTTAAATCATGCTGGTGAATTCACAAGTGCTGCGGATTTTGCAGGTGAAGAGTCAGACAGTGATGCTGACGACACAAAAGAGTAATTAGCTGGTTGTCATGCTGTTTGTGTGAAAATAGACCTTAAATCATTGGCTATTATCACGACAGCATCCCATAGAATAACTTGTTTGTATAAATTTTATTCAGATATCAAAGGAAGCCTTAAAAAAGCTTCCTTTTTGTTTTATGTAAAAATTAACCACTCAGTGGTAGTGAAAAATTAGTTTATTTTTCACTGTTTTTCTTTTTTTTTGCAATTTATTACTATTTTATCAGCAATAACAATATTTTTATCTTTGGGTGGTTTTACACTATGTAAGTGTTTATATAGTGAAGATTTGGTGATGTATTCTATTGGTTATTTATAACATCATATTTCTTTTACATGTTTGAAAAAACAGCATTAAAATAACTTGTTAGCATCTATCTATATAGATAATCAATCTCTTTGACTACGAGAGAAATGGATTTTTGCTACTTTATTATTTTAAATTTATCAGTAAATATATTTAGTTAAATGATTCTGGCGGGATTTTTATTCAGAAAAATTAAATGTGTAATGGGAATATTGGCTTTTTTTGATAATACAGATTTAGGATAGCTGTTGCGAGCAAATGAGCAAAATGCTATTGATAATAAACTAAAAATGACGAAAAAATTATTTAATAGTTTTATTATGAAATTATCGTCATTACCTTCTCATATCTTACAAAATTCGCCTCGATTTGGTTAAAACGACCTATCTTGAAGTATGTTGCTACTTTCAGAAAACTACTAGACGATTTACAATGTCAACTCGAATAAGTTTATCGGGGGTTTTACTTCTGAGCGAAGAAATTCTATCTTATCCCTACTTATGTATTCGTTGGCTAAGTAGAGGTAAAACTAAACCTCCTCTAACTAGATTTCTAATTTCTGTTTTTCCAGCTTGATTTCGGGATAATTATGAGCAAAAGCACCGCTGAGATCCGTCAGGCGTTTCTCGACTTTTTTCATACTAAAGGACATCAAATAGTACCAAGCAGTTCTTTGGTTCCAAATAATGATCCAACATTGCTGTTTACAAACGCAGGGATGAACCAATTTAAAGATGTATTTCTTGGATTGGACAACCGACCTTATTCCCGAGCGACAACCGCGCAACGTTGTGTGCGCGCGGGTGGTAAACATAATGATTTAGAAAATGTGGGTTATACAGCACGTCACCATACATTTTTTGAAATGTTAGGTAACTTTAGTTTTGGTGACTATTTCAAACATGATGCAATTAACTTTGCCTGGGAATTATTAACTGGCAAAGAGTGGTTTAACTTACCTAAAGAGAGACTTTGGGTAACCGTTTATGCCACTGATGATGAAGCTTATGATATCTGGAATAAAGAAGTTGGTGTTCCAGCTGAGCGCATTATTCGTATTGGTGATAATAAAGGCGCACCATTTGCTTCAGATAACTTCTGGCAAATGGGAGATACGGGGCCTTGTGGTCCATGTACTGAGATATTTTACGATCATGGTGATCATATTTGGGGGGGACCGCCAGGGACACCTGAAGAAGACGGTGATCGCTATATTGAGATCTGGAATATCGTCTTTATGCAGTTCAACCGTAAATCAGATGGTACAATGGATCCATTGCCGAAGCCTTCTGTTGATACGGGAATGGGATTAGAGCGTATTACTGCTGTACTACAGCATGTTAACTCTAACTATGATATTGATTTATTCCGCGCACTCATTAAATCCGTTGCTGAAGTGACTAATGCGACAGACTTAGCAAATAAATCATTACGTGTGATTGCCGACCATATCCGTTCTTGTTCTTTCCTTGTTTGTGATGGTGTCATTCCTTCTAATGAAGGTCGAGGCTATGTGCTACGTCGTATTATCCGTCGTGCTGTACGTCATGGTTATATGTTAGGTGCGAAAGATACTTTCTTCTATAAACTCGTTGCACCGCTTATTGATGTAATGGCTGAAGCCGGTAAAGAACTTAAGAATCAACAAGAAATCGTTGAAAAAGTACTTAAAACGGAAGAAGAGCAGTTTGCACGTACTTTAGAGCGCGGTTTACAATTATTAGATGAAGAGCTAGAAAAATTAACCGGTGATACTTTAGCGGGTGAAACGGCTTTCCGTCTTTATGATACATATGGTTTCCCATTAGATTTAACTGCGGATGTTTGCCGTGAAAGAAATATCAAAGTTGATGAAGAAGGCTTTGAACTGGCAATGGAAGAGCAACGTAAACGTGCTCGTGAATCTAGCGGTTTTGGTACTGACTATAACGAACTGATTAAAGTCGATAGTCGCAGTGATTTCTCAGGTTATGACCATAATGAGCAACAAGGTACTATTAATGCGATTTTCCATAATGGTCAAACAGTCACTGAGCTTAAAGCAGGTGAAGAAGGGATTATCTTCTTAGATAAAACGGCTTTTTATGCTGAGTCTGGTGGCCAAGTAGGTGATAAAGGTCTTCTGATTGGCAAAGATAGCCAGTTTGAAGTTACCGACACGCAAAAATATGGCAAGGCTATTGGTCATATTGGTAAAGTCATTTCTGGATCTTTTATTGTTAATCATAAGATCAATGCAGTCATTGATGTGGCTCGTCGTGATGCTATTCGCTTAAATCACTCAGCAACGCATTTATTGCATGCGGCATTACGCCAAGTATTAGGCACTCATGTTACCCAGAAAGGCTCTTTAGTTAACGATAAATATCTGCGTTTTGACTTCTCTCACTTTGAAGCAGTAAAACCAGAACAGTTACGTGAAATTGAAGACATTGTTAACGCGCAAATCCGCCTTAACTCGCCGGTTGTCACCGAGTTAATGGATCTTGAAGATGCGAAGCAAAAAGGTGCGATGGCACTCTTTGGTGAGAAATATGAAGAACGTGTTCGTGTTTTAACCATGGGGGATTTCTCAACTGAACTTTGTGGTGGTACTCACGCAGCCAGAACGGGTGATATTGGTCTATTCCGCATTATGAGTGAATCAGGGACTGCGGCCGGTATTCGCCGAATTGAAGCGATTACGGGGGCTACAGCGATTGAAAGTGTTCATGAGCAATCGGATCTGATTTCTCTTGTGGCACATGCACTTAAAAGTGATGGTAGTAATTTAGTTGAGAAAATTAAAACGGTTCAAGAAAAATACCGTTCATTAGAAAAAGAACTTCAACAACTGAAAGATCAGCAAGCAGCTCAAGAAAGCTCCTCGTTAGGAAGCCAAGCTAAGAATGTGAAAGGTATCAAACTTTTAGTTCGTGAACTGAATAATGTTGAACCAAAAATGTTAAGAACAATGGTTGATGATTTAAAAAATCAATTAGGTTCAGCAATAATTGTACTTTCTACTATTTCTGATGGTAAAGTGAGCTTAATTGTCGGTGTGACTAAGGATTTGACTGCTAAAATAAAAGCAGGTGAGCTAATTAGTTTTGTCGCTCAGCAAATCGGTGGTAAAGGTGGTGGTCGCCCTGATATGGCACAAGCTGGTGGTACAGATGTTGAAGCGTTACCCGCTGCTTTAGCGAGTGTTGACGAGTGGGTAGAATCGCATCTTTAAGCGATAGCTACCTGAAAAAGCGTTATCCCTAGTTTTTAGGGGTAACGCTTTATGTAATATTGACAATCCGTTAAATAATCAATCACAAAATTTATATTTTGTTATGAAGTATGGGCTATATGTGATAAATAATGATTATACGAATTGACAATGTATGATGGATAATGGCCGGGAAATTCTAGAGACCCGACTCTTGTAAATTTTCAAGGAGCAAAGAATGCTTATTCTAACTCGTCGAGTTGGTGAAACGCTTATGATAGGCGATGATGTAACCGTAACCGTTTTAGGGGTTAAAGGTAATCAGGTACGTATTGGCGTAAATGCCCCCAAAGAAGTATCTGTCCATCGTGAAGAGATCTATCAACGAATTCAGGCCGAGAAAACTCAGCCCACAGATAACTACTAAGCAATCTCTTATTTTTAGCTAGTTACCCTTTCTTCGTAAGCGTCCACACTTTTGCCGGGTCTGGGCGCTTTTCTTTTCTATAGAACTTTCCATTTTCTTTCTCGTTCTTCACCTCGCTCTTTTGAACTGTATTTATTATTACACTATCCGCTTATTCTGATTGACAGAATTGAAAGTCTTTTTACTGCTTATCATTCGATTCATAATTATTAGTAGGGGGAATAAAATTATTCGTCGATGAGATAAAATGCTTGAATGATTTTTCATCAGCGATATCATGGTATTCAGTTCTTTTTTAGCCTTTCTTGCTGATAAACGCATCAGTTTGTTTGTGAAGTGTTCAAACGAACCTATATTCGTAAAAAGTTGAGAAAAATTGTTTGACTTCTCAGGCTGAGAAAGTAATATGTGCGCCACACAGAGACGAGATGTTCACAAAGAACTTCTTCGAGTGGTTCTAAATATGGTGAGATGGCCGAGAGGCTGAAGGCGCTCCCCTGCTAAGGGAGTATGCGGTCAAAAGCTGCATCGAGGGTTCGAATCCCTCTCTCACCGCCATTTAGATTTGCATCCTTAGCTCAGCTGGATAGAGTACTCGGCTACGAACCGAGCGGTCGGAGGTTCGAATCCTCCAGGATGCACCATATTCCAACCCCATGATTAAATGTATGGGGTTTTTATTTTGGTGCGAATAGTGAATAATTTGCATTAAAAGAGTAAGATTAAACAACGTGCATCCTTAGCTCAGCTGGATAGAGTACTCGGCTACGAACCGAGCGGTCGGAGGTTCGAATCCTCCAGGATGCACCATCTTTTTATAAAGTTAGCTTATCTTAGTTAAATTAGTACGACTGCATCCTTAGCTCAGCTGGATAGAGTACTCGGCTACGAACCGAGCGGTCGGAGGTTCGAATCCTCCAGGATGCACCATCTTTAAAGCCTCGCTTATCGCGGGGCTTTTTGCTTTTTCTCTTTCCTGCATTGTTTATATATTATCGATTTGTTTCGCATCAACTAATAACGCCGATATCATCTAATCAGCGACAATTTGGTGACTTTGCGATAAAGTAACTGTTATCTACTTATTAACATTAACCAACGCGGGAGGTCACCTTTGATCCCGGACGTATCTAAAGCGCTTTCTTGGTTGGAAGCCCATCCTAAAGTTTTATGTGGTATCCACCGTGGTATAGAGCGAGAAACCTTAAGAGTTACTCCTGATGGTCATTTAGCGGCTACAGGACACCCTGTCGAGCTAGGTAAGTCACTCACTCACAAGTGGATCACGACAGATTTTGCTGAGTCTCTGTTAGAGTTTATTACTCCTGTTGACGATAATATTGATCACACCTTACATTTTTTAAGTGATTTGCATCGCTATACGGCACGTCATTTAACCAATGAGCGTATGTGGCCGATGAGTATGCCTTGCTTTATTGAAGCCGAAGATAAAATAACATTAGCGCAATTTGGTACCTCTAATGTTGGGCGTTTTAAGACGTTATATCGTGAAGGGCTGAAAAATCGTTATGGTGCGTTAATGCAAACTATTTCTGGTGTGCATTACAATTTTTCGTTACCTATCGAATTTTGGCAAGCGTGGGCAAATATCACCGATGAAGAAACAGGTAAAGAGGCGATTTCAGACGGTTATTTACGTTTGATCCGTAATTACTACCGTTTTGGTTGGATAATTCCTTTTTTCTTTGGTGCTTCGCCAGCTATTTGTGGTTCATTCTTAAAAGGTCGAAAAACCAATTTACCCTTTGAAAATACCCCTAAAGGCGCAAAATACTTACCTTATGCAACTTCGTTGCGCTTAAGTGATTTAGGCTATACCAATAAGTCACAGAGTGATTTAGATATTACTTTTAATCATCTAGAGACTTATGTGAAAGGTTTGAAAAAGGCTATTCATAAACCGTCAGAAGAATTTGCTAAATTAGGTGTAAAGAAAGACGGTAAGTATATTCAATTAAATACTAACGTATTACAAATTGAAAATGAATTATATGCGCCTATTCGTCCTAAACGCGTTGTCAAAGGGGATGAATCACCTTCTGATGCATTATTACGTGGTGGTATCGAATATATCGAGGTTCGCTCATTAGATATCAATCCATTTACACCTATCGGCGTTGATGAAACACAAATTCGTTTCTTAGATTTATTCTTGATTTGGTGTGTATTAGCGGATGCACCAGAAATGAATGCAGAAGAATTGGCCTGCTGTCGTGCAAATTGGAATAACGTTATTCTAGAAGGGCGTAAGCCAGGTCAAGTTATTGGCATGGGTTGTGGTGAAAGAAAAGAGCCATTAGCACAAGTGGGGAAAGCGCTTTTTGCTGACTTACAGCGCGTAGCTAAGGTATTAGATAGCTGTTCTGGAACTAAATATCTAGAAGTTTGCCTTAAGTTAGAGGAAATGTTTGATAATCCGCAATTAACCTTCTCTGGCAGATTATTAGAAAAAATTAAAGCACAGGGTATTGGCGGTTATGGTCTATCTTTAGCTGAAGAATATCATCAACAATTAGTCAATACCGCTTATGAAGTGTTAACAGATGATGCTTTTGAACATGAGAGAATTTCATCTATTAAACGTCAGGCAGACTTAGAAAAGAGTGATACCATTTCTTTCGATGAATATTTGAAGCTCCATGCTGGGCCAAATAATGATGGTGTGGCTTCTTAAAACTCAGATAGAAAAAAGCCACACTAAAATTTGTGTGGCTGAATAAATTCTATAGAGAAATAGGGATGATAACATTTTGCGCGTATTCATTACTAAGACCGAGGCGCTCGCAGAAAGTTTCATGTTCTCTTAAAAATATTTAAAAATTTTCTTAGGAGGTTTTTTATGCCGTTATTGGATAGCTTTACTGTTGACCATACACGTATGTCTGCACCTGCGGTACGCGTTGCTAAAACGATGAAAACACCCTCTGGTGATACTATTACCGTTTTTGACTTACGCTTTACTGTCCCAAATAAAAAAGCCATGCCTGAGAAAGGAATTCATACATTAGAGCACTTATTTGCAGGTTTCATGCGTAATCACTTAAATGGTGAAGGTGTTGAGATCATCGATATTTCGCCAATGGGATGTCGTACAGGCTTTTATATGAGCTTAATTGGTCAGCCTGATGAGCAACGTGTTGCTAATGCATGGAAGGCAGCTATGGAAGATGTATTGAAGGTTAAAGATCAAAACCATATTCCTGAGCTTAATGTCTATCAATGCGGGACTTATGAAATGCACTCGTTAGCTGAAGCTCAAGATATTGCACGAGACATTTTATCTCACACTATTGGCATTAATCATAATGATGAATTAGCACTACCAGAAGACAAACTCAAAGAGTTACAAATCTAGTTACAGTTGCTATATAGATAAAGAGACAATAACTCAAGCTATTTGATCTTGATTTGTTGTCTCTTTTAATTTGATGGGGAGTATCATAACGGCCAACGCCAATTACACTGAACCGCTATTATAATCGCTAGTGACGAGAGGGCGTAAGATGGCGGATCAAGGCTTTCTTAATCACATTGTCTTGCACTTCCAACACTTCAAATTCATAACCATCAATCGTTATTTTGGCACCTACTACGGGTAAATCACCCAACTCTTCAATAATAACCCCATTAATTGTTCGTGCTTCATTTTCTGGTAAATGGCAAGCAAAGGCTTTATTGATATCTCGGATATTGGTTGTGCCATCCACTAATAGTGAACCATCCTTTTGTGGGATCACTTCTTCTGCTAAAGAAGGAGACATTGAGGTAGTAAAATCACCGACAATCTCTTCTAGGATATCTTCAACAGTGACTAATCCTTGAATTTCACCATATTCATCGACGACAATACCGGCTTTTTCATTATTACGTTGAAAATTAACTAGTTGTAAGCTAAGTGGTGTACTTTCTGGGATAAAATAGATTTTATCAGCCGCTTTAATCAAAATTTGTTTAGTAAATTCTTTCTTCTCTGTCATAAGACGGTAAGCTTCGCGTACTCGTAGCATACCAATGACGTCATCGAGGGTATCACGATAAAGGACAATACGCCCATGGGGGGAGTGAGTTAACTGTCTGACAATGGATTTCCACTCATCATTGACATCAATACCAAAAATTTCATTTCTTGGTACCATAATATCGCCAATGGTCACTTTTTCTAAATCCAAAATAGAAATCAACATATTTTGGTTACGCTGTGACAGTTTCGATTTTGATTCATTCACAATGGTGCGTAGTTCTTCTTTTGATACCGCATTACCCTGTATTACGGGGGATTTAATACCGAAAATGCGCATAAACACTAAGGTAATTTGGTTAAAAAACCACACAACGGGCAACATGATTTTCTGTAAAGGTGACAAAAGAACGCTACTTGGATAAGCGAAACGTTCTGGATAAAGCGCTGCGATAGATTTTGGTAGTACCTCAGCAAAAATAAGAATGACAAAGGTTAATACACCTGTTGCAATAGCTACTCCTGCATCACCATATAAACGCATTCCTACAATAGTGGCGAGAGCGGAGGCGACAATATTAATCAGGTTATTACCAATTAATACTAAGCTAATCAATCTATCGGGACGCTGTAATAGTTTTTCTACTCTTTTGGCTGAGCGATTACCTTGCTTGGCCGCGTGGCGTAGCCGATAACGATTGATAGTCATCATGCTAGTTTCAGTGCCTGAAAAATAGGCTGAGGCAAAGATCATACCGATAAGTATGATAATGAGCGTTGTTGTCGACACATGCTCCAAAATTGAGTTCCTTTTGCTACCTTAAAATGAAAAGATTAATTAAGCATTAACTCTTGCAATAAACGATTACCAAAAAAAGCTAATGTCAAAATAATGGCACCGATCAGGTTAAAAATAACCACTTTTTTCCCACGCCAACCCTCACGGAAGTGTCCCCATAATAAAATGATGTAGACAAACCACGCAATAATAGAAAATATTGATTTATGGATATTTTCTTTACCAAAAATATTATCCATATATAACAGGCCGGTACACAAGGTTAATGTCAGTAATACTACCCCCACTTGGGTAATATGAAACATTTTACGTTCAATTGACATTAATGGTGGCATTTGTGGTGAAAATTTTAGTTTCTTATTTTTTAGTTGATAGTCGAGCCAGCTGAGTTGTAAGGCATATAAAGCAGCAATTAACAAAGTGGCGTAACTTAATAAAGCAAGCCCAATATGAATAAAGAGCGATGTGCTACTTTCAAGGTGGGTGACAAACTCACCTGGCATCAAGGCGGCAATAATGAGATTGACTATGGAAAAGCAATAAACAATAGGCAGCAAAAACCAAGCTCTACCACGGGAAGCAACAATGGTCATGATAACGCAGACCATTAAACTGACCACCGCCCCTAAATTGGTGAGTGACAGATTTTGCCCGCTATGTGGACGGAAAATCAAAAATTTTAATGAGATAGCATGGGTCACAAGGGCGACCACCGCAAAAAGCAGCGCTAATCCACGGTATCCATTTTGCTCTTTTCTCAGCAAACTGGGGAGAATAAACACCAGACTGAGTAAATAAGCGCAGACAGCAACGATAGAGATTGATATAACGGGCATAGTTTCGCTTACATAATAGGGTACATAATTGCTTAGTATAGCGCTAGGTGAATTCCGCTCCAACTATTGAAGTCATTAAGCGTAAATCTCTATGCAGAGATCTGCGCGTCATCGTGATATAATCGATAAAATAGACGACAGACAAGCCCAACTTTAACACTGAGCTAAGATAATGTTTGAGAATTTAAGTGACAGATTATCGCGCACATTGCGCAATATCAGCGGCAGAGGCCGACTGACCGAAGAAAACATTAAAGACACACTGCGCGAAGTGCGTATGGCTTTATTAGAAGCTGATGTGGCTTTGCCCGTGGTTCGTGAGTTTATTGCACGTGTCAAAGAGAGTGCAGTAGGTCATGAAGTTAACAAAAGTCTGACCCCAGGTCAGGAATTTGTCAAAATTGTACAAAATGAGCTGGTAAATGCGATGGGAGAGGTCAATAACGATCTTGACCTTTCAGCTCAGCCTCCTGCCGTGGTATTAATGGCTGGTTTACAGGGTGCGGGTAAAACGACAAGTGTTGCTAAACTCGGTAAATTTTTAAAAGAGAAAAAGAAGAAAAAAGTATTAGTAGTTTCTGCTGACGTCTATCGTCCCGCAGCGATTAAACAACTGGAAACCTTAGCCGAAACGGTTGGTGTTGACTTTTTCCCTTCAACGGTACAAGAAAATCCCGTCACCATTGCTAGCAATGCGTTAAAACATGCTCAGCTCCAATTTTATGATGTATTGCTGGTGGATACTGCGGGTCGTTTACATGTTGATGAAGGCATGATGGAGGAGATCCAACTTCTTCATAAAGCAATCAATCCAGTAGAAACCCTATTTGTTGTTGATGCAATGACAGGGCAAGATGCTGCCAACACCGCAAAAGCCTTTAATGAAGCACTCCCTTTAACAGGGGTGGTATTAACTAAAGTTGATGGTGATGCTCGTGGTGGTGCAGCATTATCTATTCGTCATATCACAGGGAAACCAATTAAATTCCTCGGTGTTGGTGAAAAAACAGAAGCATTAGAACCTTTCCATCCCGATCGTATTGCCTCACGTATTTTAGGCATGGGCGATGTTCTTTCATTAATTGAAGATATCGAAAGTAAAGTTGACCGAGCGCAAGCTGAAAAGCTGGCAACTAAACTAAAAAAAGGGGACGGTTTTGATTTAAATGATTTCTTAGATCAGTTAAAGCAAATGAAAAACATGGGGGGCATGGCGAGTATGCTAAGTAAAATGCCCGGCATGTCTCAGGTGCCTGATGCGGTGAAATCACAAATGGACGACTCAATTTTAGTCAAAATGGAAGCTATTATTAGCTCAATGACGAAAAAAGAGCGCCAAAAACCTGAAATCATCAAAGGTTCTCGTAAACGTCGTATTGCGATGGGATCGGGAACACAAGTGCAAGACGTCAACCGCTTATTAAAGCAGTTTGATGATATGCAACGTATGATGAAAAAGATGAAGAAGGGCGGCTTGGCTAAGATGATGCGTGGCATGAAAGGTATGATGCCACCAGGCTTTCCAGGTCGCTAAAAGCAAAAAGTCCGAAAAAAACGTCGCTTTGGATTGCTTTTTTCGCCAAAGTGAGTAAACTTTTCGGGCTTTTTATATGACAACCGGACGCCATTCCTCGATGGGGTCTGGTTGTTTTGTTAACTAATGAGGATGTTATGGTAACAATTCGTTTAGCTCGTGGCGGCGCAAAAAAGCGTCCGTTTTACCAAGTAGTCGTGACCGATAGCCGCAATGCGCGTGATGGTCGTTTTATTGAACGTGTAGGTTTTTATAACCCACTGGCAACCGGTAATGCAGAAGAATTACGTTTAGACGTAGACCGTGTTGAACATTGGGTTGCTCAAGGCGCAACTGTTTCAGAACGTGTTGCTGGCCTGATCAAATCAGCGAAGAAAAGCGCTTAATCTGTCGCGGTGGTAACAATGAGCGAACAAAAAACCTTTAAAGAGCCTGTAGAACCTATTGTTATGGGTAAGTTGGGCTCACCTTACGGGATCCGTGGTTGGCTCAGAGTTTTTTCTTCCACCGAACATGCCGAAAACATTTTTGAATATCAACCGTGGTTTATTCAACGACATGGTCAATGGGAATCCATTGAGATAGAAACTTGGAAACACCACAATCAAGATATTATCGTCAAGCTAAAAGGTATTGACGACAGAGATGCTGCAAATATTTTGACTAATTTTGAAATTGTCGTAAGTGCTACACAACTTCCTGATCTAGACGGTGAGTATTACTGGAAAGATCTGATGGGTTGTCAGGTAGAAACTGACAAGGGCTACGATTTAGGTGTCGTTAACGACATGATGGAAACGGGCTCAAATGATGTCATGGTAATCAAAGCAAATCTGAAAGATGCATTCGGTGTCAGGGAGCGGTTAGTTCCGTTTCTTGATGGGCAGGTTATCAAGAAAGTCGATCTCTCAGCGAAAAAAATTATCGTTGATTGGGATCCTGGTTTTTAGATTCTCCGGTTAACGGTTCTCAACAGTGGGACAGTGCAAATGTGGATTGGGGTAATTAGCCTATTTCCTGAAATGTTCCGCGCTATAACCGAGTACGGGGTGACTGGTCGGGCAGTGAAGCATGGTCTGCTGAATGTGGAATGTTGGGATCCCCGAGATTTCACTTATGACAGACATCATACAGTAGATGATCGCCCCTATGGCGGTGGTCCCGGTATGTTGATGATGGTACAACCGTTAAGGGAAGCTATTCATCAAGCAAAAGCTGCGGCAGGTGATGGTGCAAAGGTGATTTATTTATCACCTCAAGGGCGCAAACTCGATCAACAAGGTGTTTGCGAATTGGCCACAAATGAGAAATTAATTCTGGTTTGCGGTCGGTACGAAGGAATAGATGAGCGTGTCATTCAGACCGAAATCGATGAAGAGTGGTCTGTTGGTGATTACGTATTAAGTGGTGGGGAACTCCCTGCCATGATAATGATAGATGCAGTAGCACGTTTTGTTCCTGGTGTTCTTGGACATGCGGCTTCGGCGAAAGAAGACTCTTTTGCAGAAGGATTACTGGATCATCCTCACTATACTCGTCCAGAGGTGTTAGATGGTATGGCGGTTCCGGCAGTGTTACTGTCTGGTAATCACGCTCATATTAATCGCTGGCGTATGAAACAATCGCTGGGCCGGACCTGGCTAAGAAGACCTGAGCTTCTGGAAAGCCTAGCTCTGACTGACGAGCAAAGAGTGCTGTTAGCAGAATTCCAGCAGGAACATTTGCAAAGAACAGCAGAGTAAGTCTGACACAAAGTGTCATTAATATCAGTTTACCTAGGGTAAGAGAGTTATTATGAGCAATATTATTAAACAAATCGAACAAGAACAAATGAAGCAAGATGTACCTTCATTTCGTCCAGGCGATAATGTAGAAGTTAAGGTATGGGTCGTTGAAGGTTCTAAAAAACGTCTGCAGGCATTCGAGGGCGTGGTTATCGCTATTCGTAACCGCGGTCTGCACTCTGCATTTACTGTTCGTAAAATTTCTAATGGCGAAGGTGTTGAGCGTGTATTCCAAACTCACTCCCCAGTCGTAGATAGCATCACAGTTAAACGTCGTGGTGCGGTTCGTAAAGCTAAACTGTACTACCTGCGTGAGCGTTCAGGTAAGGCTGCACGTATTAAAGAGCGTCTTAACGCTAAATAATACGCTTTCGCACATCCGAAAGTTATGGTTAAAAGGCCAGCATCAGCTGGCCTTTTTTTGACTATAACCTGCTCTCTTTCCTCTAATGTCTTCTATCTTTTTATAAGCACTCGACAATAACTCACCTCCTTGCCTATTTTTCTCATCATTAAATAACATCTCTTATAAAGTCGTTTCATCTGCTAGGTGAAGGCCAATTTCTTGCGGGTGTAAAATTAAAATTACAGTCTGCTATTTTTATTTTATCTTAGTCACATTTTTTGTGTTATTTTGATATTTATAATCTATTGATTTATAAAAATAAATCTAACAACATCTCTATTATGTAAACATATAATTACGATTATACCTTTTTTATTGAAAATATGGATTGATTTCTTTACATTGCATGTTATCTTATCGTTTAGACACACAAAAATCACAATGACAGACATAAAAAAGGTAAAGATTATGATCATGCAAAAAGACGCACTCAATAATGTCAACATCAGCGAAGAGCTGGTGTTAATTACGCCGGAAGAGTTAAAACAAAAATACCCGTTGAGTCGTAATGATCTGCATGCCATTACTCAATCACGTCAAACTATTTCTGAAATTGTTCAACGTCGTGATCCGCGTTTATTAGTGGTATGTGGCCCTTGTTCTATTCATGATGTCGATGTTGCGTTAGATTACGCAAAACGTCTAAAAGTCTTAGCGTCTGAGTTAAGTGATAGTCTGTATATTGTGATGCGTGTCTATTTTGAAAAACCTCGTACAACAGTTGGTTGGAAAGGTTTAATTAGTGATCCGTTTATGGATGGCAGTTTTGAGATGGAAAAAGGCTTACATATTGCCCGTAAACTATTAACAGAGTTGGTTCAGTTAGGTTTACCTTTAGCTACGGAAGCCTTAGATCCTAACAATCCTCAATACTTAGGTGATTTATTTAGTTGGTCAGCTATTGGGGCAAGAACGACCGAGTCTCAAACCCATCGTGAAATGGCATCAGGTTTATCAATGCCTGTCGGTTTTAAAAATGGTACAGATGGTAATTTAGATACGGCTATTAATGCGATGAAAGCGGCTTCTATGCCACATCGTTTTATGGGCATTAATCAATCAGGACAAGTCTGTTTATTACAAACACAAGGCAATCCTGATGGACATGTTATTTTGCGTGGGGGTAAGAAACCTAATTACCATGAAGAAGATGTCGCGTTATGTGAAGCTCATATGATAAAAGCGGGATTAACACCATCATTGATGATTGATTGTAGTCATGGTAATTCAAATAAAGATTTTCGTCGTCAATCTGTCGTGGTTGATTCAGTGATTGAGCAAATTAAAAAAGGTAATCAATCAATAACAGGAATTATGTTAGAAAGCCATATTAATGAAGGCAATCAGTCATCAGAGCAGCCCCGTAGTGAGATGAAGTACGGTGTTTCTGTTACTGATGCATGTATTAGCTGGGAAACCACTGAATCGGTGTTAAGAAATCTGCATCAGCAAATTTCGCCAGTTTTAGCACAGCGTGCAGCGCAACTAAGAAAAGTTAGCTAACCCAATAACACTTTAATAAGAAGAGGCAAGCATAGATGGCTGAAGAATTACAAAATTTGCGAGAGCAAATTGATCAGGTGGATAAAACATTGCTTTCTTTACTCGCCAAAAGAATGCAATTGGTAGCAGAAGTGGGAGAAGTTAAAAATCGCCACGGGTTACCTATCTATGCACCAGATAGAGAAGCCGCAATGCTTGCTTCTCGGCGTAATGAAGCAGAAAAAATGGGTATTTCTGCTGATTTAATTGAAGATGTTTTACGTCGAGTAATGAGAGAGTCATATAGCAAAGAAAATGATAAAGGCTTTAAAACACTTAATCCCCAATTAGGCAAAATTGTCATTGTGGGGGGGAACGGAAAAATGGGGAGACTTTTTTCTCGTCTCTTTACACTTTCTGGCTATCAAGTGGAAAGTCTTGAAGCGGATGAGTGGCAAAGTAAATCTCCGGCTATTTTTGCGGATGCCGGTATGGTGATAATCAGTGTCCCAATCCATTTAACGGTTGATGTTATTGAGCAATTACCGCCCTTGCCAGAAAATTGTTTATTGGTAGATTTAGCCTCAATCAAGCAAGCGCCTTTAGAGGCGATGTTAAAAGCACATAATGGCCCTGTTTTAGGACTACATCCAATGTTTGGTCCAGATGTGCCAAGTTTAGCAAAACAAGTTATCGCTTATTGTGAAGGGCGAGATTTATCACATTTTGAGTGGTTGCTTGAGCAACTTATGGTGTGGGGAGCAAGAGTAGAGGCTATTACTGCACAAGAGCACGATAAAAATATGAGTTTTATCCAAGCATTGCGACATTTTACTACTTTTGCATATGGGCAACATTTGGTGAAAGAGAATGTCGATTTAGCCAGTTTATTAAGATTATCTTCTCCCATCTATCGTTTAGAGCTAGCGATGATTGGTAGGCTCTTTGCTCAAGATCCACAATTATATGCCGATATTATTTTATCTTCACAAGAAAACATTAACTTGATCCGTAGATATCATCATTCATTAGGTGAAGCTATAGCCTTATTAGATATAAACACAAAAGATGAATTTATTGGCTCATTTAATAATGTAAGTGATTGGTTCGGTGATTATGCTTCACAATTTATGAAAGAGAGTGGTGCGTTATTACAAAAAGCCAATGATAGCCGGATTTAGTATAAATATACATAAACGCTATACCTAATACTTATAGTAAGAAAAACGAATGACAGGTTATGTTATTCGTTTTTTATTTTATATGTTATATCTTGCGATAAATATTACCACTCATCATCACAAGGGGGCCAAACACAGCGAGTAGATTGTTGAGTATTGCTATTATGTTGACAATACTGATTAACAGTGCTGGTATCTTTGATTTTATTATCCCAAGTATAAGCGCTAGCATAAAAAGCGAATAAACTTGATAGTATAAAAATAATTAATTTCTTCATTTTCTTCTCCTAACGTTGATAGGTATAACTTAATAATCTTTCGGATCGGGGCATGGGCTTACGGTACAGCGAGTTGAACTTATATGGTGATCTAATGAATAGGAGTAATAGCCTTTTCCTTTATGAGCACTATCAACGAAATTCAAATAGCTCAAACCTAGCAGTAGCATGATAATTGTATGCATATCTATTCCTTACTTATTCAATATTCACAATGAATAAAACCAATATACATTTAGAAAAAATGAATGAAATTTCTATTTTTAGTAATCACCTAATAATGACAACATTATATTATTTTTAATTTATTTGTTATGTAATTGTTGTCTATGGGTTTAATTAGTTAATGATAAATGTTCAAGAATGTCTTTTCTTTTTAAGCTATTTGTTGGTGAGATCTTAAATTTGCATAAAATAATTAACGGATATTAAAACTATAACAACGATCAAAAAAATACCTATAACAGATGCCGTAAATTATATTGGTCGACGTTGTTTTTTTGCAAAAAGTGCTAACGATTTAATTGTATTATTTTTTATTTCTATTCCGATGCGTTTTTTAAGGGGTTAATGATGGATTTTATAATACAACTAGCCATTATATTAGTTTGTTTATTTTATGGAGCAAGGAAAGGGGGAATTGCATTAGGTCTATTAGGCGGAGTGGGGCTGGTTATTTTAGTCTTTATTTTTAATTTACCTCCGGGTAAACCGCCTGTCGATGTAATGTTAGTGATTATTGCTGTTGTCTCTGCATCTGCAACATTACAAGCATCAGGTGGTTTAGATGTTATGTTGCAAATAGCTGAAAAATTATTAAGAAAAAATCCGAAGTATATTTCTATTGTTGCACCTCTCGTTACCTGTACCCTGACTATATTATGTGGTACTGGACATGTGGTTTATACCATTTTGCCTATTATCTATGATGTATCGATTAAAAATAATATTCGTCCAGAAAGACCGATGGCAGCCAGTACCATTGGTTCACAAATGGGAATTATCGCAAGTCCCGTATCTGTTGCGGTCGTCACCTTAGTGGCAATGTTAGGTAATGTCACTTTTAATGGTAAGCATCTTGAGTTTTTAGATTTATTAGCGATTACCATTCCATCAACCTTTATTGGTATTTTAGCCATTGGGATTTTTAGCTGGTTTAGAGGTAAAGAGTTAGATAAAGATCAGCGCTTCCAAGATTTTATTTCCGTACCAGAGAATCATGATTACGTTTATGGTGATACTGCAACATTGTTAGATAAAAAATTACCAATGAAAAATTGGGTAGCAATGTGGATATTCTTAGGTGCGATTGCGGTTGTTGCTGTATTAGGTGCATTTTCTGAATTACGTCCCGTATTTAATAATAAACCATTATCTATGGTATTAGTTATTCAAATGTTTATGTTATTAGCGGGCGCTTCTATTATTATTATTTGTAAAACTAATCCTTCACTTATTTCTAAAAATGAAGTTTTTCGCTCCGGTATGATAGCCATTGTTGCGGTCTATGGTATTGCTTGGATGGCAGAAACCATGTTCTCTGCACATATGAAAGAAATAGAAGCTGCATTAGGACAATTAGTTCGTGAGTATCCTTGGGCTTATGCCGTTGTCTTATTACTTGTTTCTAAGTTTGTTAATTCACAAGCCGCCGCATTAGCCGCAATAGTCCCCTTGGCTTTAGGTATTGGTATTGATCCTGCCTATATTGTTGCTTCAGCACCGGCGTGTTATGGCTATTATATTCTTCCTACTTACCCCAGTGATTTAGCTGCGATCCAATTTGACCGTTCAGGAACAACACGTATAGGTCGTTTTGTTATTAATCATAGCTTTATTTTACCGGGATTAATTGGTGTCACTGTTTCTTGTATTTTTGGCTGGGTATTTGCTGCTATGTATGGTTTTTTATAATTAGCTAAATTATTGTGGGAATAGAGTCATAAAAGTAGAAAAGCCAGATAACAATAAGCTATCTGGCTTTTGGTTATAAAGTAGGATAATAAACTATTGTATTTCAACGGGTACAATATTTTCTGAAGGATAGCATCCTAATACTTTGAGTGAACGAGATGTTTTTGATAAGTCATGTAATGCTTTTTGCATATTGATATCCCGTAAATTAGCTTGCACATCAATATAAAACATCTCTTCCCAAGGTGTACCATTTATTGGGCGAGACTCTAATTTAGTCATAATAATGCTGTATTGTTTTAAGGTAATCAAAGCATCAACTAATGCCCCTGCTTGTTGCCCCGTTGCCATTAAAAAGGTGGTTTTTGCAGGTACTTGTTCTGATACATCAATAGGTTTACGGGCAATCACAATAAAACGAGTAACATTAATTTGTTGATTAGCTAAATTACTAGCAAGTGGTGTTAAATTATAAAGCGATCCGCCAGCTTCACTGCCAATAGCGGCTACATGGGGAGATTGTGCTAATGCAACTTTTTCCATTGCCGCAGCTGTGCTTTCACAATATTCAATTTTCCAGTGAGGGTATTGATTTAAATAGTGACTGCACTGTTGGAAGGGTTGCGGATGGCTATAAATAGTGTGTAATTCTTCTAGGCTACTCTTAACTGCTGTTAATAAAGCATGGTTTATCGGAATACGAATTTCGCCAACAATCGACAGCGAGGTCGTTTGTAGTAAATCATAAACATCATTAATTGCACCAGAGCTGGTGTTTTCAATAGGTAGTAAACCGTAATCCGCTTGTCCTGTTTCTACCAGTGTAAAGATATCTTCAAATTTATGGCAAGTGCAATCAACAAAAGTATCAAAATGGCGGGCTGCATATTGGCGAGCGGCAATATGAGAATAAGAACCTTTAGGGCCTAAATAAGCAATTCTTGCAGATTCATTTGCAGTAGCATTAAGGTGTTGCTGTAAAATGGCTTGCTGCGTGAGCACCGAATCTTCGATGATCATTTGGAAAATACGGCTGATATAAAAGCCATCTAATCCAACGTTTTTCCCTTTTTCGATTAATAGTTCAAGCAGTTCACGCTCACGGTTTTTATCTCGAATAGGGCGGTGGGTATTTAATTTAAATTGGGCAACTTCAGTCGATAATTGGCGTCTTTGAGCTAATAGTGAAAGTAGTTCAGAATCTAGCGCAGTGATTTTATCTCTGATTGCTAATAAATCGAGTTTTTCCATGTTAGTGCCCTATACTTTTGTATCGTACCATTTTAAATAAAAAAGCCTCCATTTTTGGAGGCTATTGTCGTTCTTACTTTTCTTTCTGAAATAAACAAAGCCTCTTTAAGAATAGAGTAAAAAGAAAAAGAAGAATGGCAAAAAAGAGTGAGTCATCATTATATGGATTGATTAACTATTTAACATATAGCTATCAAACATGATGATGGGTGAGGAGTCAAGAAAAATACAATAAAAAGCGCATCACGAGGATGCGCAGAGGCGTTTTGAGTCAGTGAATTATTCTAATTTTTAATCAAGCTTCACTACTTATATTTCATTTACGAGTAAATTTTCTTCTTTTAAGCTATTGGCCGCACGTCGAGACTCATTTTTATGCTGAACTTTATTTAATTGACGTTCCAATTTTGCCAAGAGATCATTAATTGCCGCATACATATCAACATGTTGTGCGTTTGCTACAAGTTGTCCATTCGGAGTATGAATACTTGCATCAACACTAAAACCTTTTGGATCCTTAGTGAGAATAATATGAGGGTTGATTAAATTTACCTGCCATTTGTTAAGTTTAGTTAAACGGCTTTCAATGTGTTCACGTAGTGCTGGGGTAATGTCCATTTGTTTGCTAGTGATATTTATAATCATATAGTTACCTCTTTATTACTCCATCTTGGATAGGTTCAGAATATCGTGATACACAATTTAAAACATGATCAAGATCACTTTTTGTTAGAAGTTTATATAACAAGTAATAGAAACGTGACAAATGATAAATAGCTGAAAAAGAGTGCTTGTAGAGTCGTGTTTATTCGTTCATATTAAGAGGGTTGGTCTGATGAAAAGTAAGTTTTTAGCCTTTGAATTAGCATAAAAAAACAGCAGCGCTAGGCTGCTGTTTTTGATAGTAAAAATGTTTAAGCAGGGTTGGCTGCAATCAGTGAGGCAACTTTATCTGCTTCTTGAGTTAAGCCTAGTTTTTTGTAGGCATTTTCCATATACACAAGCGCTTCACGTGTAGCTTCGGTATCTGGATAATCACGCATCATTTGTTCAACTCGATTAATAACCGCGACATAAGCCCCTCGTTTGGTATAGAATTTCGCAACAGAGAGTTCATATTTCGCTAAACGGTTTTTAAGAAAAACAAGACGCTTTGTGGCATCTGCTGTGTAGAGGCTATCAGGATAGTAGCGAACTAACTGGCTAAAGTCTTTGAAAGCCACTCTTGCATGCTGAGGATCACGGTCTGAGCGATCAATACCAAAGAATCCTTGTAATGCACTATCATCTAATGCCTGAGCGGTTAACCCACGCATATATAGAACATAGTCAATATTTGGATGGGTTGGGTTTAATCGCATAAAGCGGTCAATAGCGGAAATCGCCATTGGTAACTCAGCTGATTTATAATAAGCATAAATCAGATCAAGCTGAACTTGTTGTGAGTAAGGACCAAAAGGATAGCGATTATCGAGAGACTCCAGTTGTTTGATAGCCGCTCCATAATTGCCATCTAGCAATTTTTCTTGGCTTGTTGCATAAAGCTCAGAAGGAGACATATCAGCAGTTGCGTCTTTGTCTGAACTAGAACAGCCAGAAAGTAACAGGCTTACAGTGGCCGCTGCCACTAGGTATTTCATGCGTCTCATCACGTATTGATTATCCTCTGAATAGGTTTGGGAGTCTCTCCGTGAAGCTCCCTGAAATCGGTTATACTATAACTCATTTTAAATGAAACGGCTGTGCCGTCAAAATACTAACTTAATATAGAAACTATTTATGTCTCAACAAATACGACTTAATGCTACAGTCGCAGATTCACAGCTGGGTCAACGCTTAGATCAGGCTTTGGCCGAATTGTTCCCTGATTATTCAAGATCACGCATAAAAGAGTGGATCTTAGACAATAGAGTGCAGGTTAACGATAAAATCATCAATAAGCCAAAAGAAAAAATGCTTGGCGGTGAAAAAATTGAAGTCGATGCCTTAATCGAAGAGGATGTTCGTTGGGAGCCTCAGAATATTCCGTTAAATATCGTCTATGAAGATGATGATATTTTGGTGATTAATAAACCAAGAGATCTTGTTGTTCATCCCGGTGCAGGTAATCCTGATGGCACCGTATTAAATGCACTTCTTTATCGTTATCCAGAGATTGTTAATGTTCCCCGCGCTGGTATTGTTCATCGTTTAGATAAAGATACAACAGGTTTGATGGTTGTTGCAAAAACAGTTCCTGCTCAAACTCACTTGGTAGAAGCATTACAGCGTCGCGAAATCACCCGTGAATATGAAGCGGTTGCAACAGGAAGGATGACAGCAGGAGGGCTGGTTAATGAGCCAATTTCTCGACATCCCACCAAACGTACCCATATGGCAGTGCACCCAATGGGAAAACCTGCGGTGACGCATTATCGTGTTATGGAACATTTCCGTGCCCATACCCGCTTACGTTTGCGTCTAGAAACCGGTCGAACTCACCAAATTCGTGTCCATATGGCTCATATCCATCATCCATTAATTGGTGATCAACTGTATGGTGGTAGACCGCGTCCTTTGAAAGGGGCTAGTGAAGAATTTCGTGAGACGTTACGTCGCTTTGACCGACAAGCACTACATGCCACAATGTTACGCCTTTATCATCCTATTACCGGAATTGAAATGGAATGGCATGCACCGTTGCCTGATGATATGGTAGAACTTATTCGCGTACTAAAAGTGGACGCAGAACAGTTTAAAGATGAAATGGACTGGTAAATGACCTCATTGATTTATCCTAATTGGCCACAGCCTGACAATATTGGCGCATGTAGCACATTAAGAACTGGCGGTGTTAGTTTGCCACCTTATGACAGCCTTAATTTAGGGGCGCATGTGGGCGATGATGCGCTATTGGTAGAACAAAATAGACGTATCATTTGTCAACAAGCTCAATTACCTGAAATGCCATTATGGTTAACACAGGTTCATGGTATTGAGGTGGTCAATTTGGATAATCAAGACAATCATACCGTTGAAGGCGATGCCCTTTACACCTCTAGTGCTAATAAGGTGTGCGCTATCATGACCGCAGATTGTTTACCTGTGCTATTTAGTACCATTGATGGAACGGAAGTTGGCGCTGCCCATGGTGGATGGCGCGGGCTTTGCCAAGGTGTATTACAACAGACACTCGCTCAATTTAAAGCCTCTAATGAGAAGATTATGGCGTGGTTAGGGCCAGCAATAGGCCCTAATGCTTTTGAAGTAGGAGCAGAAGTCCGTCTCGCTTTTGTAGAAAAAAATATTGCCTTTGATAGCGCATTTATTTCCCACAATGGCAAATACTTAGCTAATATTTATATGTTAGCGAGAATAATTCTGCAGGAAAGTGGGGTAAATCAGATTTATGGTGGGGACTTTTGTACTGTTAGCGATAAATCACGCTTTTTCTCCTATCGACGTGAACATACTACCGGACGTATGGCCTCATTAATCTGGATCAAATAGACGCTCTCCAACGTTTATTCTTCCTTATCCCAAATATAGGCAAATATTTTTGCTCAAAATTGTCATTTTGAGCTTGAATATTGTCTAAATGACCTCATCTATTCTCCAGTGATAAATTTTAAATCGAATTTTACTTGGAGGTGTTATGCGTCTGGATAAATTAACCAATAAATTCCAGCAAGCTCTCGCAGACGCCCAGTCATTGGCACTTGGGAACGATAATCAATTTATAGAACCCATACATTTACTGAGTGCGTTATTTAATCAACAAGGTGGCTCTATTCGCCCACTATTAACATCCACAGGTGTTAATGCCTCACAATTTAATGAAAGAATTAATGATGCATTATCTCGATTACCAAAAGTGGAAGGTGCTGGTGGAGAAGTTCACCCTTCAAACGATTTAATTAAACATCTTAATTTATGCGATAAGTTAGCTCAGAAAAAAGGTGATGAATTTATTTCATCAGAACTTTTTCTTTTAGCTGCCATGGAAAGCGGTGGTCAGGTTGCTGATATGCTAAAAGCCGCCGGAGCTAACAAAGCCAGTTTAGAATTAGCCATTGAAAAAATACGTGGTGGAGAAACAGTGAACGATCAAAATGCAGAAGACCAACGTCAAGCATTGAAAAAATATACTGTTGATTTAACAGAACGAGCAGAACAAGGCAAGCTTGACCCCGTTATTGGACGTGATGAAGAAATAAGAAGAACAATCCAGGTATTACAACGTCGTACTAAAAATAACCCAGTATTAATTGGTGAGCCTGGTGTAGGTAAAACCGCGATTGTTGAAGGTTTAGCTCAACGGATCGTTAATGGAGAAGTTCCTGAAGGTTTAAAAAATAAACGTGTGCTTTCACTTGATATGGGGTCTTTATTAGCAGGGGCTAAATATCGTGGTGAATTTGAAGAGCGTTTAAAAGCGGTATTAAATGATTTATCTAAACAGGAAGGTAGTGTCATTCTGTTTATTGATGAATTACATACTATGGTTGGTGCTGGTAAAGCTGATGGTGCGATGGATGCAGGGAACATGTTGAAACCTGCTTTGGCACGTGGTGAATTACACTGTGTCGGCGCCACTACATTAGATGAGTATCGCCAATACATTGAAAAAGATGCGGCTTTAGAGCGTCGTTTCCAAAAAGTTTATGTGGCGGAGCCTACGGTAGAAGATACCATCGCCATTTTGCGTGGTTTAAAAGAGCGTTATGAATTGCATCACCATGTACAAATTACGGATCCGGCGATTGTAGCAGCAGCTACTTTGTCTCATCGTTATATTTCTGATCGTATGTTGCCAGATAAAGCAATTGACTTAATCGATGAGGCTGGTGCAAGTCTACGTATGCAGATGGATTCAAAACCAGAAGCATTAGATAGACTGGATAGAAGAATTATTCAGCTAAAACTTGAACAGCAAGCACTGCAAAAAGAATCTGATGATGCAAGTAAAAAACGTTTAGCTATGTTAAATGAAGAACTTGCAGAAAAAGAGAAAGAGTATTCTAGCTTAGAAGAAGAGTGGAAAGCAGAAAAAGCAGAGCTTACTGGTACTCAGCATATAAAAGCAGAATTAGAGCAAGCGCGTATTGCACTAGAGCAGGCTCGCCGTAGTGGTGATTTGGCAAAAATGTCAGAGATCCAATATGGTCAAATTCCTACTTTAGAAAAACAACTTGCTGAAGCCAATAAAACTGAAGATAAGCATATGAAACTGTTACGTAACAAAGTAACAGATGCTGAAATTGCAGAAATCTTAGCGCGTTGGACAGGTATCCCTGTGTCTAGAATGTTAGAAGGGGAGCGTGAAAAACTGTTAAGAATGGAACAGGAATTACATAGACGCGTTATCGGCCAAGATGAGGCGGTAAATGCTGTCTCTAACGCAATTCGTCGTAGCCGTGCTGGATTATCAGATCCAAATCGCCCAATTGGTTCGTTCTTATTCTTAGGGCCAACCGGGGTTGGTAAAACTGAGTTGTGTAAAGCGCTCGCTGATTTCTTGTTTGATAGTGATGATGCGATGGTGCGTATCGATATGTCTGAGTTTATGGAGAAACACTCTGTTTCACGTTTAGTGGGGGCGCCTCCAGGATATGTGGGCTATGAAGAGGGTGGTTACCTAACAGAAGCTGTTCGTCGCCGTCCTTATTCTGTCATCTTATTAGATGAGGTAGAAAAAGCGCATCCTGATGTGTTTAATATTTTATTACAGGTATTAGACGATGGCCGTTTAACAGATGGACAAGGTAGAACCGTTGATTTCCGTAATACCGTAGTCATTATGACATCAAACTTAGGCTCGGATTTAATTCAAGAGCGCTTCGGTACCCTTGATTATCCGGCAATGAAAACTATTGTTATGGATGTTGTTGGTCACCACTTTAGACCTGAATTTATTAACCGTATTGATGAGGTAGTGGTATTCCATCCATTAGGTAAAGAGAATATTGCCGCTATTGCTCAAATTCAATTACGTCGTTTGTATCAGCGTTTAGAAGAGCGTGGTTATCACGTGACTATTACGGGAGCAGCATTAGAAAAACTGGGTGAAGTTGGATTCGACCCAATCTATGGTGCTCGTCCATTGAAACGTGCTATCCAGCAAGAGGTTGAAAACCCATTAGCGCAAGATATCTTGTCGGGTAAATTAGTTCCGGGTAAAGAAATTATCTTGGACTTAGATGACAATCAGATCATTGCAAAACAGTCATAAAGTATCTTTATATATAGTAATGATATATAGAAGATGTCATTAAATTGAAAAAGAGGCCTGAATAGACCTCTTTTTTTATGCCTGCAGTTTTGTGTTTTTAAAGGTAAATGAACAGAACAAAGAGAAGAGTATCTATTTGATATGTTTTTTGAGCAATAAATGTTTATAAATAGCGCTAAAATCGATGCTCTGATTATTAAATATGCTGTTGAACATTTTTTTTCAAAAAACTATTGCCAGCCTCAGAAAACTCCCTATAATGCGTCCTCGTTGTCACGGC
>NZ_CAWPAV010000115.1:0-15065 GCF_963885725.1 Proteus sp. G4380 | reverse complement strand
ATGTGCGAACTCGATATTTTACACGACTCTCTTTACCAATTCTGCCCCGAATTACACTTAAAACGACTCAACAGCTTAACGTTGGCTTGCCACGCATTACTTGACTGTAAAACTCTCACTCTTACCGAACTTGGCCGTAACCTGCCAACCAAAGCGAGAACAAAACATAACATCAAACGAATCGACCGATTGTTAGGTAATCGTCACCTCCACAAAGAGCGACTCGCTGTATACCGTTGGCATGCTAGCTTTATCTGTTCGGGCAATACGATGCCCATTGTACTTGTTGACTGGTCTGATATTCGTGAGCAAAAACGACTTATGGTATTGCGAGCTTCAGTCGCACTACACGGTCGTTCTGTTACTCTTTATGAGAAAGCGTTCCCGCTTTCAGAGCAATGTTCAAAGAAAGCTCATGACCAATTTCTAGCCGACCTTGCGAGCATTCTACCGAGTAACACCACACCGCTCATTGTCAGTGATGCTGGCTTTAAAGTGCCATGGTATAAATCCGTTGAGAAGCTGGGTTGGTACTGGTTAAGTCGAGTAAGAGGAAAAGTACAATATGCAGACCTAGGAGCGGAAAACTGGAAACCTATCAGCAACTTACATGATATGTCATCTAGTCACTCAAAGACTTTAGGCTATAAGAGGCTGACTAAAAGCAATCCAATCTCATGCCAAATTCTATTGTATAAATCTCGCTCTAAAGGCCGAAAAAATCAGCGCTCGACACGGACTCATTGTCACCACCCGTCACCTAAAATCTACTCAGCGTCGGCAAAGGAGCCATGGGTTCTAGCAACTAACTTACCTGTTGAAATTCGAACACCCAAACAACTTGTTAATATCTATTCGAAGCGAATGCAGATTGAAGAAACCTTCCGAGACTTGAAAAGTCCTGCCTACGGACTAGGCCTACGCCATAGCCGAACGAGCAGCTCAGAGCGTTTTGATATCATGCTGCTAATCGCCCTGATGCTTCAACTAACATGTTGGCTTGCGGGCGTTCATGCTCAGAAACAAGGTTGGGACAAGCACTTCCAGGCTAACACAGTCAGAAATCGAAACGTACTCTCAACAGTTCGCTTAGGCATGGAAGTTTTGCGGCATTCTGGCTACACAATAACAAGGGAAGACTCACTCGTGGCTGCAACCCTGCTTACTCAAAATCTATTCACACATGGTTACGTTTTGGGGAAATTATGAGGGGATCTCTCAGCGCCTAGCAACTTCTGCCTGGGCTGGTAGCAATGGGAGCATCCCTTCAGCAATCGCGTCTGGGGCAGACTCTTGGCCACAGGACATCAAATGCTTCCATGGTTCTTTAAGAAAGCGCTCGAACGTGATGCCAAATTCAATGATGCGGGCAGAGACGAAGATTTCGCCCCAGTATTCAATGTAGGTGTCTTGGTACATGGAAAGATTCCTCTTGTTGGTTAAACCATAAGTTCACTTTCCATTTTCCAGAGGTTTTCAAATATGCAAGGGGCTATGACAAAGCTTTAAATCGATTGCGGGCATCTTTGTAGTCATAGTGGGCATGTTCTGAGCCACGATGATACAAATCATCCAGGTAAGTTTGTTCCTGCGGCAACTCGTCTTCGCTGATTTCGCGCCACCAATGTTTGTTGGCACCTTTAACACCGTCATGCCAGCGGTAACCACGCTCTTTTAAATAGTCCTTTACGTCAAACGGCGCACCAAACGCACGAACTAACACAGTTCGCCTGTCTGCTTCAGACAACAAGTTTGCAACGGACTCGGGCAACAATTGAAACAACCAGGCCATCGCCAAACAATCGGTTGCAGCTCGGTGTCCTTCATAGAACCAACCTAAGCGAAGCAGCAGGTACTCAAGTTTCCGACTTTCAAAGCCCAGTGCTTTCCAATCTATGCCGCTAGCTGAACAGGCCCAAGATAGATGGCCTAATGCGGCAAACCGCTTTTCAAAGAAAGGACGATCAAACTGCGCATTGTGTGCAACCACCAGCGGATCATCGGATAACCAACTCGCTACCAGAGCATCATCAATGCGCTGGCCTTGCACCATCTCATCAGTGATACCGGTTAATTCGGTAATCAGCTCGGGGATTGGCTTGCCGGGATCTTCATACAGGCTGATCACATCAACAATCGACACAATCCGCTGAGCAGAGGGGCTGTAAAGCACCTTAACCATACCAAGCTCAATAATGGACTCGTCATCGGCAGACAGTCCGGTTGTCTCTGTATCGAGCAGCACCATCGGCTGTTCATCACCGACCATAGGAGAAAGTTCAAGTGGCCAGGACTGCGGCTCACGCGTTAAAGGAATGCGTTCCAGCAATCTAAAATCTTCTGGTCTTTCTGGGATATCCGCGAGGCGCTCTAGCGGAAATGGCGCAGGGGCTCTTGTCATTGATGGTTCCTCTTCAATTCTGTTGTTCGCTTTGGGTTATTTCACTGTGCCACAGGTTGTACAAAATGCACCTTGGATACCTCAGCGTTTTTTTAATCTTTCTACTGGGTGAACCCATGTATGAAGGCTTTGGCTAAGCCTTTCAGAAAGCCTTAGCCAAACCGTTTAGGTAACCCTTACCGATACCCTTTACGTATGGCTTAGCCAACCCCTTTTCAAACGGTTGAAAAAGGCTTGAACTGAGTTCGACTGAGCATTTTAAAGATGCTCCTGACTTCGCTTTAAGCCAGTAAATTCAATACGAAGCAGAATTTTACTAACTGTTTTTAAACCCTTTGCAAAGGGTTCAACAAGCCTTGTCTGACGGTTACTTGACCCATGCGTCAACCAGTAGCAGTAACAGGATCAGTAACAGAAACAAGAGCAGTAGGCAGAAGCAGTATTGTCCAAGCCTTGCAGGCTTTGACGAGGGCGAGCTATCCCCACATCTAGTTTTTCAACACAAAAAATAAATCACCGACAACACAGCGTCTTACTCGAACAACACCAGTTTTACCTACAATTTTACTTGTAGAAATCAGCATAGCATTAGATACTGTATAAACAAACAGTATTAATTCTATTTTTTCGAGGTTCGTCATGAGTGTCTCGCTGATAGGCCGTAGCGGCGTACTTGCCTTCATCAAAGCCAAGCGCCTTCGTATTCCATTGTTCATGGAACGTGTTTCTGCTGGTTTTCCCTCACCAGCGCAGGATTATGTTGAGCAAACGCTCGACCTCAACGAGCTGTGCATCAAGCGACCAGCTGCAACATTCTTTGTGCGTGTTGAAGGTGATTCAATGATTGATGCTGGGATTCACCCAGATGATATTTTGGTGGTTGATCGCTCTGTCCAAGCAGAACACGGTGACATTGTCATCGCGGGAATCCATGGTGAACTCACGGTAAAGGAACTTCAACTAAGGCCGTGCGTAAAGCTGATCCCAAGAAACCAGGCGTATGAGCCCATTCATATTCCTGAAGGGACAGAGTTAGAGATATTTGGTGTGGTCACCAATGTGGTGCGAAACATGCGCCGTAAGTCGTGACGATCCCATGCCTGTATTTGCCTTGGTGGACTGCAACAACTTTTACGCCAGTTGTGAGAAGCTGTTTCGTCCTGATTTAAAAGATACACCGGTTGTGGTGCTGTCCAATAACGACGGCTGCGTGGTTGCACGGTCACGTGAAGCTAAGTCACTCGGTATTAAAATGGGCGTACCCGTCTTTCAGATCAAAGCTGAAATGCAGCGCCATGGTATTTTGGCATTCTCGTCCAACTATGCGCTGTACGCAGATTTGAGCAGTCGAGTGATGCGCACTTTGGAAGAGATGGCACCACGAGTAGAGGTTTACTCGATTGACGAAGCGTTTTTGGACTTAACCGGTATTGAGTCTGCCATATCTCTTGTCGAGTTCGGACAACAAGTGCGAGAGCGCATAGGTCACTGGATTGGGATCAGCGTCTGTGTAGGCATTGCACCGACTAAAACACTCGCCAAGCTGGCTAACCATGCCGCTAAGAAATATCCCGCTACTCAAGGGGTTGTAGACCTGACCAATCCAGATCGGCAACGTCGATTGCTCGCATTAGTCCCGGTTGATGATGTTTGGGGCGTTGGTAGGCGGCTTTCTAAGCGATTAAATGCGTTGGGTATCACTACAGCCTTAGACCTAGCCAATGCCTCACCTAGAGCCATCAGAGACCAGTTTTCGGTGGTTTTAGAGAGAACCGTCAGAGAGCTCAATGGTGAGTCGTGCATTGAACTTGAAGAGATCCCGCCAACTAAGAAACAAATTGTCTGTAGCCGTTCATTTGGCGTAAAAGTGACGCACTTTGAATTCTTACGTGAAGCCATATGCGAATACGCAACCCGCGCCACGGAGAAGCTTCGCAAAGAACAGCAGCAAGCCAAAGTGATGACCGTGTTTATACGTACCAGCCCCTTTAAGGACAACGAGCCGCAGTACAGCAACTCTGCATCGGGTGAGTTGCTGATCCCCAGTTGCGATACGCGGGACTTTATCGAGCTGGCCAATCACTTACTCAAGCGGATTTGGAAGGATGGTTTTCGTTATGCCAAAGCGGGCGTCATGCTGTCTGACTTTTACGATCCTGGTATGTTTCAACCAGGACTATTCGATGACGTATCGACCCGCTCTAATAGCCAGCAGTTAATGTCTGTATTGGACACCATTAACCAAAGCGGTGCCGGAAAGGTTTTCTTTGCTGGACAAGGTACGAAGAAAGATTGGTCGATGAAGCGAGAGCATTTATCTCCCGCTTATACAACACGCTGGGACCAATTACCGCGAGTTAAGTAGCGCAGTTAACTCAGTAGGCATTCACTCTGCGACGCAGCATGTTGAGCTTATCAACCTGGCGTCGAATATCACTGAAAAATTCCTCTTTCTCCATAGCCAGCGCTAACTCCCATTCTTTGGCCAAACCTTGGCAGTCCAAAAATGAGTATCTCAGCTTCGTCTTTGAGATACGCAGTCCTTTACTAAAGACTACGCGCTTACCTCGTTGACCGTGAAAGCTGTTGATGTACCACTCTATGCCAAAGCCATACTTAAAGTCTCTGATACGGACACCAAGCAGCCCCCAGTCTTTAAAGGGCTCATTCTCACGAACCTTGTAATGGGTAACCCAAAAGTCATCAACTTCAGCTCTTGCCAGCGCTTTTAGCCTGTCCGTTTCTTGCTGCAATAAATTTGATACTTCTGATTTCCATTGTTCATTGACGATTTCTACCAAACCAATTTCCCCATCCAATTAACCCCAAAAGCCAAAACTACTATCCGTTTGGCTTTTGGATCGAAACGCCAAACGTAAAACTGCCGTAACAATCACTGTTTGGCGTCTCGATATAAATCAACTCGCGCAATCCCATACCTGACAAGGGATACAGCCCGATTTCACATATAAATGCCTGAAAAGACGTATCGCCATGAAGATACAAACCGTTTGGCGAGTTCAGGCCAGAATGCAAACGACGTTTGGCGTCTCGATTTTTTTGGCTCAGTCATCCACCGCCAAACAGAGCCTATTCTCATACTTTTGCGAAAATGCAATAGGCAGATAGATGAAAGGATTTGTCACCTTTCTGCCCACCGCCAGTGCACCGAATCCTGATAATGACATTTGAGTGAACCGCCAGAGCACTTGGAAATGCCCAAGCGTGAACAGCGCGGTTGATTGAAAACCGTTAGAGCACTTTGAGTGCACAGGAGATAAGTATGTTTGTACTAGGCGTAGATATCGGTTACTCAAACCTGAAGCTGGCAATTGGCCAATCAGGTAGTGAACCGAAAACCATTATTCTACCTGCGGGTGCCGGTCCAGCGGATCGTATGCCGGAGCGTATCGGTGGAGGCGATGATGAAACTTGTTTGTATGTCTCTGTCGATAATGAGCGTTGGGCCGCTGGTGTGCCTGCTGGACGCCTTCAAGGTTGGGAACGGGAACTTCACCCAGAATATCCCACCACAAAAACCTATAAGGCGCTTTTTCATGCCGCCTTGTTAATGGCTGAAACTGAGTCCATCGATTTGGTTGTCACTGGATTACCGGTTTCCCAGTTTCATGAACCACAACGTAAGTCTGACCTTGTACAGCGTTTAAAAGGTGTCCATCAAGTGACGCCAAAGCGCAGCATCACCGTTCATGACGTCAAAGTGCTGCCGCAGCCTGCCGGTGCCTATATGGATCTGGTTCAAACAGGTGGTGATTTGGGCTTGATTGAAGAAGGTCGCGTCGTCGTCATAGACCCCGGCTTCTTTTCTGTTGATTGGGTTGCTCTTGAGGCCGGAGAAATTCGCTACAGCTCTTCAGGAACCAGCCTTCAGGCAATGTCCGTGCTACTGGAAACCATTGATAAGCTGATTTCAGAAGATCACGGTGCCAAAGTAGGTATGGATCGACTTGAAAAAGCCATGAGAACAGGCGACTTGCAGGTCCTGCTATTTGGAGAAAAAGTCGATATTTCACCTTATCTGAATGCTGCCATGAAAAAGGTAGCGCCTGTTGCTCTTACAGCCATGCGCCAATCTATGCGCGACGAAAGCATCAATGCGGACTTGGTATTGATCGCCGGAGGTGGAGCCTTGGCTTATAAGGAAGCGGCCAAGGAGATTTTTTCACGAAGCAAAATCATCGTGCCGGAACAGTCTGTTTTGGCGAACGTCCGAGGCTTCTGGTTTTATGGGGCCTGATTATGAGAGTTGTCGTCAACATTCCCCCAGGGAGCCACCCTGAACTACTCAAAGAATTGGAAAAGACGCCGCCACGGGAACGCGCTGAGCGTCTGCGGATGCTGGCCACCTTTGGGTTAATTCACATGAGCCAACCCAATATATCAACGACATCTGCACCGGTGGATGGCCATGCACCAGATGGTGAAATTACTTCTGTCAGTACAGCGCCAGAACCCAAAGCAGAATCACGTAAACAATCATTAAAATCAAAACTAGGGCTGGGCTTATAACATGGCGTTATCAGTTAGCTGGCTCGATGCCAGGTTAAATAAAGAAGCAAAAGAAACCGTAGTAAAAGCCGACCGAGATGGGCTAAGTGCTCGGGTATCGCCCAAGGGCAAAATTGTTTTTCAGTTTCGTTATCGTTTCGATGGCAAGCAACAGCGGGTAGACATAGGTACTTACCCACTTATGAAGCTTGCTGAAGCTAGGAATGAGCTGGATAGGTTAAGGGCTGTACTTGATCAAGGCCGAAACCCTAAGCTCTACCTTCAGCAGGAACGGGCTAAGTATTCTGCCAACCAAAGCTTCGAATCGATTTTTCGAGACTGGATAGACTCTGCCGGTAAGCAAGGATTAAAGGAGAAAACGTGGCACTTCCAAAAACGTAGCAGTGAAATATATTTGCTGCCCAGACTTGGCAAGTACCCATTAACTGACATCAATGAATTGTCCTTAAGAAACTGTCTTCGTGAGGTTTCAGAGTCGTCTCCGTCAAACACAGAGCGCCTAGTGTCTGTACTGCATAAGTTCTATGACTGGCTGATTGATGAACAAATCTTGGAAATTAACGCTGCTGCTGGGATCACAGCAAAGAAGGTTGGCGGTAAGAAAGGCAAACGAACTCGGGTGCTAAATGACAACGAGATCAGGATACTTTGGCGCTATTTGCATGAGTCAAAAATCACTGAGAAGAATCGCATCTACATAAAATTGCTTCTGTTATTGGGAGGCCGTAAGGGAGAACTCATTCAAGCTGAAAAGCATCACTTTGACTTGCAATCTGCAATGTGGACAGTGCCCATAGAGATCCGCAAACAAGGTGAGAAAATTGGAGCGCCGATCATGCGGCCATTGATTAAGCCAGCTATTGAGCTGATTGAACTGGCGATGCAGATGAGCAAATCAACCTACTTGTTTCCCGCGAACGGACAAGAAGAGCTTGCCACAAATGGCTTTGATACCACTATTCCTAATAATGTGAAAATCTGGGCTCGCAGATCGCTTGGTGTTGAGATGGAACATTGGTCTATGCATGATCTTCGCAGAACGATGCGAACGCGAATGTCAGCCATCACCACGCAAGAAGTTGCCGAGTTGATGATTGGCCACAGCAAAAAAGGGTTGGATGCTATCTACAACCAATATCAGTACCTGGATGAAATGCGTCATGCTTACGACGTTTGGTATCAACAGCTAGAAACCATCATCGAGCCGACAGGCTTTCCATTCAACTGGCGTTTCGGACAGTAAAATAAAAGAAAGAGGCTCAGTCCTCTTTCTTCTCATACTCCTCCAAGTCTTCAATGTGCCACAGCTTGTTTCGTGTATTTCGGTTGATGCGAGGTTGCGGCAAGCTGCCATCTTTTATTCTTCGCCAGAGAGTCGTATAGCTAATGTGGTAACGAGCCATAACTTCGTAAGACGTTAGAAAAGGGGTTACTTGGTGCGCTACTGCTGTCATCTGCATTCTCCTGAAAATCAATGTTAAGCTATCATCGCCTGATTCATCACTAGTTGATGGTCAGAAAGATGCATGATTTGTTCAGAAGATCAGCCTTATCATGACACCGGTATCATTGTGCAGTTTACCAAATTTCCAGTTTACGGCGAAAAGCGCCGTAAAATCGCATTAAGTTAAACCATCTTTATCGATATGCACGCTCTAGCTACTAGGTATTCAGCGTAGCGGTATGCTTCGTAAGTGCATTTCAATGGCTTCAATGACTGACTTAGTAAGGGGTAAATGCGCTTTTTCTTTCGCCCATACCTCATGGAAGCCTGCTACGGTTTGTTTGGCTGTATCTAACACCAATTTTTCTGGCAACATGGCTTTAGCCGCTAAGTGTGATATCTCATCCAGCGTGAAATCGCTGAATTTCTTGCTACGGCTCACCTTCAGCGATGCACTATCATCGGGGATATAAGGAATGGTTGAAACAAAGTCATAAGCAGGTGCAATAGACGCAGTGCGCTTATCTTTGTAAATCACAGACCAATTCTTCAAATGCATATCGGCATTGCCAATTAGCGTGTTGAACACCAATCGGCGAGTAAATTCTGCAATGTCTTCGTCTTTACCTTCAATGCCGATAACCTGAGCAATATTGCGCATACTGGCTTTTTTGTATTTATCTTGAGGATAGACGCCAAACACTTGCGCAAAATCCTCAATGTGTATCGCTTGGCCATCAACACGATCAAAGCGCTTGATCACAAACGCACTGTCACCATATTTGCCAATGCCTGCTGGAATATTAGCAATCTGGTTAATCGGGAGTAGCTGCGTTTCTGGCACATCCATCCCCAACATGCGAGCCAGTTCCATCATCGAATATTCATTTTCTGGCACAGCGTCAAATCGAGATGACGGCAACTTCACAATCCAAGAGCCACCTTTACCAGTTGCTGGAATGGTCAAGCCGCCGTTAGCCTGTTGCACGGCTGAAAACTTCAACTGCACACCCGCCAATGAGAAGCGCATCGGCGCTTCAATTTTCGTTTCATCGTCAATGCCTTGATGCACATTAGGTGGCAGCGCTTCACCATCCGCCGGTTCAACCGTGATCGCGCCAGCTAAATCCTGCCCTAGCACCCACAATAGAAAAAACTCCCGTGCTGGGTTCACACCAGCACGCTCAGCCAGGTAATTACGCATGGTTTCTTCTGGTAAAAGGTTGGAGAAAAACGGGGTTAACTTAGTTTGGGTAGGTTTGAAGCTAGTCAGCAGGCCACCGAGCGAATCTTTAAAGCCAAGCCCTAACACAGGCCGCGATTCGTCATTAATGTACGAATCCATAAAGGCAAAAAGTGTTCTGTCATTACCCACGTTGGTAATCGTTGCGATCGGTTCACCATAGAGCAACACGTTGAGCGTAGAGACATGGTTAGTCATCGTCGTCTTCCTCTAACTGATACGCGGGCGACATTGGCTCACCCTCATCGCTGATGCCGTTAATACCTTGGCCACTTCGAATGATCGACTTGATGGCAGGTACAGACTTTTTAGGTGCAACCAATAGCTCTAGGTCTAGTACACGGGCAAGTGCAATCAAACTGGATATTCTTAAATCAACACTGCCAGACTCGATTTTCGAAATATGGCTTTGAGGCACACCCGAACGAGCACTTAACTCTCTCTGGCTAAACCCCTTTCGTACCCGAGCTTCTCGAAGACTTTCTAGTATCTGCTCTGTTACATAGCTCATTTCGATACGCCTTAATGCATCACTTAAGAATAATTATATACAAAAACATATCACAGCAACTCAAATAACACAAATTTGATTAGCCATTACATATCAAAAGCCATGACCTGATACATAATTACATATAAGTAGAAGGAGATTTTTGTCATCGACAAAAGAGCGATACTCTCCCTGATAATCGCGAACTGACGCATCAAACTCCCTAAGTACTTTTGTCGCTCAGCCCTTATACAGCAAGGGCTACAGAAGAACTCGCGTCAAATCGCCAGAAGATAAGTGCAACAAAGAGGAAGTTTGTACACAGTTACAGGAAATTTTGTACACACAAGTCGAAAAACAAGTGCAAAATGATGGTGTACACAGCAACTAAATTTGAAGGTAAGTCTGATATCTCAATTAGAAATAACCGTATTGGTTCGCTTCAAGCATCTTCAAAAACAAACACTAAAGCAAAAATTACACCAACAATAAACTCCCTCATTAAATTTTGTAATTTGGTACAGAAGAAAACATTTACCAAAAAAGAGACTCTTTTTAACGGTAGTACTTTTTACGTCAAACCCAGTAACCACAAGGCCTACAGACAGGTTTGTGTCATGGAATTTTCGCCAAAGGCCTCTAAAACGGAATTTGTACTCAAGTTTGTACACACTTTCCGAGGTTACGTTTGAACATCATTGAAAAGCAAATAAACGAGAAAAAGACAAAAAGCCTTTAAATTCAGTACGTAGAGATGTGATTGTGGTGTGCAATGAAAGGTGATTTTAAGCGTTGAAAGGCTGGGCGGCATCAGGGTGGGAAATAATGGCAAAAGTTCTACGGCGAGCAACTTCTTGCTGAAAAATAGGATTAGACATCAATAGTGATCTTCTAGTTGATAAACAAGTGAATGCACTGCACTGAGATATTTCTATAACGACTTATTAAGTGACTATAAAGCACATTCACCCGTAAGTTAATCTTAGTTGGCGCTTATTTTCGCCTATCTTGGCTTTATAAACAATCAATGGTTATCTATTTATTCTCAGCATTGTGCCAATGCTCTGTTGTCGTTGTTTGCAATCGTTGTTTTTTTAGCTGATGAACAACCGAGGCTAGGCCACAAATTTCTTTGCTACAAAAAATCGATAATAGCTTATCGTGCCACACCAATGATGGTGCCGTTGTCGTTGATCGCTGTTGCTGAATATTGGGAGTCCAGAGGCTTTAGGTATTTCTGTTCATCGTCAATGACTAACTGCTTAAAGGTTGCTTCTTTCGAATCATCCAAACGCGCAACAACCAATAAATCTGAAGAATAAGATAACTCAGGATCAACAACGATCACAGCCCCCTCGGGTATGATTTTTTTCCGCTTGGATTTTCCATACTGTCGCCTTTTACGCGAAGTGCGAAACCACCCTCATGCTTTCCCTGTGACTTCACGCCACTCTTCAGCATCTTCATAGGCAAATTCCTTCGCTATTTCAGTCCAATCACCGGCCTGAACCCAGTTAATGAGAGGAATTCTTCCCTTGATATCAGGCACGACTTCTACATTACCGACTCCCAAGTCAATCTCGACGTCAAAGCAATGACATTTCGTTGATCAATGGCCTTTTTCCACAAAAAAACGTCACTGATTAAGAACCTTAGAATAAAGGGCATCAATGAAAATACTACACTGCTCTTTCATTTTCCTATTAAAATCAATATAAGTATCTTCAGGAATTTTTAGAAAAAGCACATGGAACGGTATCTCTTGCCCTTGCTGGTGAATAATATCTGAAATCACCCCCTGTGTTTTTTCAAGGTTAAGTGAAGCCCATCGTTCTTCTGATATAGGGTAAATAAATCCACATCCCTTGATTGCGGCAACATTTCCATACTGCCCTATGTAAGTATGTAGCTGAAAAAGATCTTCACGCTTCACCCCAAATTGTGAATCAAATGCTTTATACTTCACATCAAATACGAATAAACTCTCATCGATTTCTATAACAAGATCAGGTTCAAGTTTTCTCATATAACCACTGAGAGCACCAGATGCTATTTGCTGACGTTGCTCGAACTTACCTAGCAGGCGTAGCCCATCTCGCTTAATGAGCTTACGAATGAAATATTCAAACAACATCGAAATATCGAAAAAGAAAGCACTCGAATCCTGCTGCGAATCAAAATCAGAGCCCTTCCGGTCAATGACTTGCTTAGATAAGTCAATGAGCACGTTATAATCATTGTAGAAAGGGTTGGTGAAATGAGAAGTCCTCAAAATTTCTTGCTGTGACCTTTTAATCCCCTGATTGGCAGTCAGAAATGCACTATAGATATTTCGTGTTTGGTGACAAAATGAGTAATGTGCGACTGCTTCATAAGCTTTTATAAAAAGTGAAGTTGCAGGGCTGTCGTAGCTGTGCTCTCGGTACGAGCATAAATATTTTCCAGATGACTTATTCTGGAAATAATCTGTAGCATTTATAGTTCCCCTTACGCGGGAAATACGATCATTTCTTGTAATATAAGTCTTTGGCAAGCCCAGGCGGTATGCTCTCTTAAACTTAATGTTCCATAGATATGCTAAAAGCCACTCGTAACCGTCTGCGTGACTTTCTCCTCCAATGTTTTCTAATTCGAGAAATCCATCGGCATCTGCAATGATGTATTGAAGGAAAGCATCACCAAAACGTGAGCTGATCTTCAGAGAGTAATCTCCTCGCTTAACAAATCCGATTAGATTGCCCGTGTCGAGATTAAAATTTCTTGCATCCGTACCAGAGACACCGATGAAACCGCCATCTGTATTGTGTTCGTAATCTTCATCATTGAAGAGTATTAAAGCATCGGAAATATTATCATTCAGCGTTTTTTCGACATCACGAGATACCGAATTCAAAAAGTGCCAAATTGCAGACTCGTCGTTATGAGGATAGGTCCATTGTCCTTTTGATTTGGCACTAAGGGTTATCGACTTTCCTAAACGTCTATTTGTCAAAATGCCTTCGCTGACAAAATAGGACTGGTTATCGACCAGTGTGCCGTTCTTAATGATATCGAAAAGCCACACAGTTTAAACCCCAAATGCCTTTCCGAAGGAGCTAATCAGTTCAGTCTCCTTACCTGTTCCACGAAGATACTCCTGTAATAACGGACGAATACAATCATCCCATACACGCTCTCGTACCTCCGAAACTGTAAGGCTGGTTGCATACTTCAAATCCATCAAATAGGCATGACCAATTTGGTAATCATTACCAAGCAAAGGCTCTTTAGCTATCAATTCATTCAAGCGTTCAAGGTTATCCACCAGGGGCAGCCAAGCTTTGCAAAATTGGTTCAAATGGTATTTCAATAGCGCCATATCAGGCACCACTTCTTCCCAACGGAATCTTCGACGTAAAGCGAAGTCAAAACTTTCGACACTTCTGTCTATCGTGTTCATCGTTCCAATAAGATAGATGTTTGTTGGAATGAAGAACAAATACCCTTTAGCGTCCTTAAGCATACCAGTATGTTCATTGTTCAGATTGGCATATTGGGTTTTAACGCAACCTCTAGTGCCTCGGTATTCCAGACAGTACATTAACTCACCAAAAACGCGAGACAACTCAGCTCGGTTTACCTCATCAATTATAAAGAAAAATGGTGGTACTGCTTCCGATACAAGCTTGGATATATCTGATATTTCGAAAATATCCTGCCAATGCTCGCCTGATAACTTTTCTCTAAACGGGAGAAGTTCCTTGATAGTAAGAGACTCCCACTTCTGAGTAAGTCCAAGCCCATACACATCGATTTCCCACTTACCAGCGCTTCGGCAAAACTCTTTAAAAACACCATTTTGCAACGTTAATTGAGAGTTCCCATCACTGTCCAAAACAGGACGTAGCCCTTCCATAAAGTCTTCATAACTGAAAGAAGGATGAAATTGAACCAACTCAATCTGACTTGCATGTGTGAGACGGCTGTAGGGAGCAAATTCCTCTTTCCAGATGTCAAACAAGAGCGAAGTTTGCAGGCGAGCTTGATAAGTTTTCCCTGTCCCCGGCGCACCGTATTTAACAATCTGCTTCTTTAAACTGAATGGGTTTGACAAATTCTCGTAAAGCACCCAAACAAACTGACTAAGATAAAACTCATCAGTTTTACCTTCCCGAAGCTCATTATCAAACTCGCTTTTGATGCTCTTTAATAGAAAAATGTTTTTAGCAAACCAACTTTGATTTTCTTCTGCTGGGTATGCTGGAATTATTCCTTCGCGTATAAGCCAACTAAAAACCTGATTAAATTTACCGGAATCAACCGTTGTGGAGACTTCGAGCGTACAAGCTGCTGCCACTCGATTAACGAGAACAGGGTTGTTGGATTTACCTTGGTTAGACCACGAATCAGAAAAAATCGTGAAGTTTTCACTGTTTGGAATCAATATAAATTTTTCTAATGCGGATATGAAATTCTTGTTTTTAATGAATGACTGGAAATTGTCATTGCTCAACACAGACTGTCCGCGAGAAGCGATACCGTTGCTCTTCTCATAGATTAACTGCTTCAGAAAAGCTTCATCATTTTGAGACAAGCCTTCTCCAGATGTGATTCGCTCACGAATTTGAGCGACCTGACTGTAAAAGTCACGATAGGCTTTGTGCCATCCATTGACTTCATGTTTCCTGTTCTCAATAAGATATTTATATAGGTTTTTCAGTCTACTTTTCATTTATTCCCTTGTTACTGGATTATCGGACACACATCTTGAATTCATTTTGCGCTTTTGTGAGAGACTCATTTAGCCTGTAAACAGTAACCAAAGTCTTCATCGCTCCTGACGGAACGACCACAAAATGCAAATCACTGTTACTGTGCCGCCAAATATCAGCTTTGTTACTATATTTTTGGTTCTTATGAAGAGCTACCTTTTCAGGCAAAATTGCTTTTGTCAATGATGAGCTAAATAACCTTGAAG
>NZ_CAWPAV010000114.1:0-21002 GCF_963885725.1 Proteus sp. G4380 | reverse complement strand
ACGCCATGCTGATGAAACGCATTAATACGAATTGGAATGGATTCATCAAGTGAATTAATAAACTGGGAAAGCGGTTCTATATTCTCTAAATAATCGGTTTTTTCTGGAATATATAAAAGGCGTAATTCTGCAAGTAAATTATGCTCACTTAACCATTTGATTGATTTTTTAATACGTTGATTACTACGTCCGGTTAAATAAATATGTGTTTCTTCACTCCAACTTTTTAAATCAATCATCGCTCCATCCATAAAGGGGGCGATTTTTTGCCAACCATTAAGTGAAAGAGTGCCATTACTGTCAATTAAACAGGTAAGATGTCGAAGATCAGGGGCTTCTTTGATTGCTTTAAAATAATCAATTAAAAATGGAAGTTGTAACGTAGATTCCCCGCCACTTACGGTTACCCCATTGATAAAGGCTGCATATTTACGCGTAATTGCAATTAGTTCATCAACCGTATAGGTCAATGTCATAGGGCTTGATTGGCGAGGACATTGCTGAATACAAGTATCACATTGCTCACAGCTGTCAGCGTTCCAATTTATTACACCGTTTTGTAATGAAAGCGCTTGCTGTGGGCAAGTGGCAATGCAATCCCCGCAGTTATCACAAATCCCCATAGTGTAGGGATTGTGACAGTTCTTACAGCGTAAATTACATCCTTGTAGGAAGATGGCGAGGCGATTGCCTGGGCCATCAACACAAGAAAAAGGCAGTATTTTATTTATCGAAGCGCATCTGCTGTTCATGGCTAATCACTCGTGGTTTTCGTTCAGCAATATGGCAATTGGTTGTTGCTTCATCTCCTAACCAAGTTGTATTTAGGCGAGAGCCTTCTTCTTTATATTTTTTTAAATCAGATAACCGCACCATATAGCCAGTGACACGGACTAAATCATTGCCACCCACATTAGCGGTAAATTCACGTAATCCGCAAGAAAACGCCCCTAAGCACAGTTGCATTAAGGCATCAGGATTTTGTTTGATAGTTTCATCCACGGTTAAAATATCACTAATACCTGAAGTATAAAATTGATGGTGGGGGGCAACGGTCATTAAATGAGTAACAGGATCAGGCTCTGTTCCATAAGGAATTCGGGTCGCCGGTGTAGTACCAATATCAGAACTTATGCCTGATTGAGCATGTAACATGGCACGCTGTTTCCAACCATATTTTACAGGAGTCTGTGCAACAAATTGGGCCAGTTTTTCACTAATAATATAGCTAAGTTTATTGGTCGCTTCGCTATGACCATAGTTTGCTGTATGACCTTCTTTTTCAAGTAATAGAGAAACTGCTTCAGCCATACCATAAATGCCAAACATCGGGGCAAAACGATCGGGTGAGATCAAACCTTCTTCTACTAAAAAGCTTTGTTGAAAAAAGTTTGATTTTTCATAGAGGAATTCGCAACGAGCATTGATGATCTCGATTTGTTTTTGCATGTAAAACGGCAATACATTCTCTAGAAAGTCGGCACTATTTTGGCTGCGCTTTGCTACTTCTTTGAGATTGATACGAACTAAAGTGCTACCGCCACCACTTTGCGGTAGAGAGTTATAACAACTAACAATACCGTATTCATCTTTACCAAATACAGCATCTTGCAATGTACCGTTAGCAATATGGGGTTTACTACTATGACAAATATTGGTGATTGCTTGGTGCAATAAATCAGAAGGTGTTAGTGCCGCGTCATAAATAAAGGTGAGATTCGGGGCTACTTGTTGAAGTTCAACATCTACCTTAAGAATTAAACGTGTAATGATAGAGTCTTCAGGGCCAATATTAGCGTGCATAAAGGCATCAGGAAGGGTTCTATCAAGATAGCGCCAGAAACGCTTTAATTTTGGATAGAGTTGCTCTTGCGTCAAATTCCCCACATAAGGTAGTAAGATTTTATCAATACGACCTAAATAAACCGGCATTGAAGTGACTGAAGGAACATGATGATAAAGGATAGTCAGCATATTTAGCGCATCATCAAAATCTTGGGCAGGTTCAAGCTCTAAATAGCGCGAGCCTTGTGCTAAGAATTTCGCGTAATCAGGTAATACATAACGTGGTTTATAAGGGGCATGACCTTCATACATATCGCAGATAACCCGTTCATTTAGCGCAAGGCTCGCCTCGTTAGATAATGTCGGGTATGGCAACATATTTTCCGCTTCTAATGCTAGAAAATGACGTTTTTGTTCGGGGGAAAGGGTTGGATTTTCTACGATTTGTTGACAACGTTGGATAACAGATTGTTCAGTCATAACCACCTCAGCAACTCAAGAGCAAAAGAAAGATGTAAGATTTATTTATCGCATTAGGTTAATAAATTGACTGAGATTTACTGTGATTTTAAACAAAGCCCATTCAAAGTTTAAGGGAATAGCACGAAAATACGTATAAATTAGATATATCTAAAATAATTTGACCTATTTTAGATAGAAATATAGAAATAAAGAAATGAAGGTGAGTACTAATGACTCACCTTATTATGTTAATTTGTGGCAGTGTTATTTAACTTCAGATCTATTTTCTATTTCTTCTTGCTGATCACTTTTTTGTTCATCATCTTCTTTTTCATGACGAGTGGGTAAACTTGCGGTTAATAAATAGGGCGATTGCTGCCAATGCACTGGTGTTAATTGCAATAAGCTGTGGGACAGTAAAAAACCAATCGCCAGAGCAACCAATAGCATCACACGCAATAAATTAGTGGTGTTATCGACTTGGCCAGATTCTGTGACAAGTTGGTGTGTATCTAACGTCAATCTTAGAAAACCCTTTGGCTGATCTTGACCAGGGATAGGCACCACCAGCTGATGATTAAAAGAACCGCCACTTTTTTGTCCTTCTAAGGCCAATCGCTCTTTTACCGTCACATTTTCACCACTATGCGCTATTTGTGTGCCATCTTGCCAATAAAGACTTGCATCCAGTACCCGACTATCGTGAGTTAGATGATTTAAATTAGCTATAATGTGTGGATTTACGTTATCTTTGCTACTGTCATCCATATAATTGGATAATGAGAAGGCAACTTGTTCTGCCAATGTTTTGGCAAGCTCTTCAAACTGGGTGATACGGGCGTGCTGATTTGCACGGCTAAAATAAGAGGCGCCTTGCATCAAAAAAGCCAATAATGCGATACAAATCAGTATAATCGCTGTTTTTTGTAGTTTGAATTTTAGTTTATCTTTAAGCATGTTCAACCTTTTGCGTAAGCAAGTATGTGCATGTTGCCAGATGAGTCACAGATAGAATAGGCTGAATAACAATTATTTTGTTCAGACAGGGGAAAACAGGAGAATAAGTATGTCAAATAGTCTGACCTATTGCTATTTACCGGATGAGATCCGTAAATGGCCAGGTCTACCGCTATCACTCAGTGGTGAAGAAGTGATGCCACTGGATTATCGTGCAGGCGATAGCGGATGGTTACTTTATGGACGAGAACTTGATAAAAAAAGAATAAGTGAGTTCCAGCATAAATTAGGTGTGGCTATTGTGGTGGTTTCTTCATGGCGTATTGATGATTACCAAGTGGTACGTATTGCGGGAAGTTTAACCCGTCGTATTCGTCGGTTATCTGATGAATGTGGTTTAGATGTTGTACCCTTTGGGCAGATCCCACGTTTACGCTCTCCGGGACTTTTAGTGATGGATATGGATTCCACGGCTATTCAAATTGAGTGTATTGATGAAATCGCTAAACTGGCCGGTGTCGGTGATAAAGTGGCCGAGATAACGGAGCAAGCGATGCAAGGTGAAATGGATTTTAGTGAAAGCCTAAAATTGCGTGTTGCACAATTAGCGGGAGCTGATGCGAATATTTTACAAAAAGTAATGGATAATTTACCTCTGATGCCCGGGTTAACAAGTTTAGTGCGTAAGCTTCAGGCAATGGATTGGCAAATTGCGATTGCATCAGGGGGATTTACTTATTTTGCTGATAACCTAAAACAGCGATTACGTTTAGTTGCAGCGGTTGCTAATCAGCTAGAAATTAAAGATGGTAAATTAACGGGCAAAGTCAAAGGCCCTATTGTTGATGCTAAATATAAAGCGCAAGTGCTTACACGCTTAGCTAAAGATTTAGATATACCGCTGGAACAAACCATTGCGATAGGTGATGGCGCAAACGATCTTAAAATGCTTAGAAAGGCGGGTTTAGGTATTGCCTACCATGCCAAACCTAAAGTATATGCACAAGCCAAAGTAGCTATTCGTCATGCTGATTTAATGGGTGTGATGTGTATTTTAAGTGCAGGATTAAAGCACGAAGAACGATAAGTTTTCAGTCAAGAAAATAACGGGGAGAGCAGTGTGGCAAAAGCAGCCAAAAGAGCCTTTGTATGTAATGAATGTGGTGCCGATTACCCGCGTTGGCAAGGACAATGTTCTGCGTGTCATGCGTGGAATACCATTACGGAAGTGCGCCTTGCGGCGGCACCTTCTGCCCGTAACGATCGTTTTAGCGGTTTTGCCGGAGATGCGAAAGGAATAAGCCGTGTTCAAAAGCTCTCTGAAATTAGCCTTGAAGCATTACCTCGCTTTTCGACAGGATTTAAAGAATTTGATCGTGTGTTAGGCGGAGGGGTTGTGCCGGGAAGTGCCATTTTAATTGGCGGAAATCCGGGGGCAGGTAAAAGTACACTATTACTGCAGACCATGTGTCGTTTAGCCACTGAAATGAAAACCTTGTATGTCACGGGAGAAGAGTCATTACAGCAGGTTGCCATGCGGGCGCACCGCTTAGGTTTACCAACAACCGAATTGAATATGTTGTCAGAAACCAGTATTGAACAAATTTGTTTAATTGCCGCTCAAGAGCAACCTAAATTAATGGTCATTGACTCGATCCAAGTAATGCATATGGCCGATATTCAATCTTCCCCGGGCAGTGTGGCACAGGTACGAGAGACAGCCGCTTATCTGACTCGTTTTGCTAAAACGAATGATATTGCCATTATTATGGTGGGTCATGTCACCAAAGATGGCACATTAGCGGGACCTAAAGTATTAGAACACTGTATTGACTGCTCAGTGATGCTTGATGGTGAAACAGACTCACGTTTTAGAACATTGCGTAGTCATAAAAACCGCTTTGGTGCGGTGAATGAGTTAGGTGTTTTTGCCATGACCGAACAAGGTTTACGCGAAGTGAGTAATCCATCGGCTATCTTTTTAAGTCGTGGTGATGAAGTGACTTCAGGTAGTTCTGTTATGGTGGTGTGGGAAGGAACACGGCCATTACTGGTGGAGATCCAAGCGTTAGTCGACCACTCTATGTTATCAAATCCTCGCCGTGTTGCGGTGGGATTAGAGCAAAATCGCTTAGCAATATTATTAGCGGTTTTGCATCGTCATGGTGGTTTACAGATGTCTGATCAAGATGTCTTTGTTAATGTCGTTGGCGGTGTCAAAGTAACCGAAACTAGTGCAGATTTAGCTTTATTACTATCATTAGTATCGAGTTTTCGTAATCGTCCTTTACCGCGTGATTTAGTTATTTTTGGTGAGGTAGGACTCGCGGGAGAAATTCGTCCTGTACCAAGTGGACAAGAGCGAATTGCAGAAGCAGCAAAACACGGTTTTAAACGTGCTATTGTGCCTAATGCGAATATGCCAAAGAAAAATCCACCTGATATGAAAGTGTATGGTGTGAAGAAACTATCAGATGCGTTATCTGTACTTGATGATTTGGACGACTTCTAAAGGAGTAAATCATGGGATCTTTTGATTATATCAAACAGGCAATAAAAAAGAATGGCTATACCTTACAGCAAGTTGCCGATGAAAGTCAGATGACAAAGGGCTATCTTAGCCAGCTTATTAATAACAAAATCAAAAGCCCCAGTGCACAAAAAATGTCCGCATTACACCAATTTTTGGGATTAGAATATCCATTACAACAGAAAACCATTGGGGTGATTTTTGGTAAATTCTATCCTCTTCATACTGGGCATATTTATTTAATTCAACGAGCTTGTAGTCAAGTGGATGAATTGCATGTCATTTTATGTCATGACGAACCTCGTGATAAAGAGCTATTTATCAATAGTGCGATGTCACAACAGCCGACGGTAAGTGATAGGTTGCGCTGGTTATTACAAACTTTTAAGTATCAGAAAAATATTCGTATTCATGAGTTTAATGAACATGGTATAGAGCCTCAACCTCATGGTTGGGAAATGTGGAGTGAGGGTATCAAAGCCTTTCTACAAGAAAAACAAATCGCGCCGGATTTTATCTATACCAGTGAACGAGAGGACGCCAGTCAATATGAAGCATTTTTAGGTATTGAAACGGTACTGGTCGATCCTGAGCGCTCGTTTATGAATATTAGCGGTAGTCAAATCCGTCAAGCGCCATTTAAATATTGGGAATATATTCCTACCGAAGTAAAACCTTTTTTCGTGCGTACAGTGGCTATATTAGGTGGTGAATCGAGTGGCAAATCGACCTTAGTAAATAAGCTTGCCAATATTTTTAATACAACCAGTGCGTGGGAATATGGCCGTGATTATGTCTTCTCTCATTTAGGAGGAGACGAAATGGCATTGCAGTATTCTGATTATGATAAAATCGCTTTAGGTCATGCCCAATATATTGATTTTGCAGTTAAATATGCTAATAAAGTTGCATTTATCGATACTGATTTTGTAACAACACAGGCTTTTTGTTTACGTTATGAAGGAAAAGAACATCCTTTTGTACAGGCATTGATTGATGAATATCGTTTTGATTTAGTTATTCTGCTAGAGAACAATACGCCATGGGTTGCCGATGGTTTACGTAGTTTAGGGAGTGATAAAGAGCGCCGTCGTTTTCAAACATTGTTGATAGAGATGTTAGATAAAAACAATATTGAATATGTCAAAGTAGATCCTCCTGATTATGATGAGCGCTTTCTTCGTTGTGTCGAATTAGTCAGGGAATTGCTGATGATGCAATCAAAGCATATCGAATAAGTATTTTTAAAAACGCCATTAATTGGCGTTTTTTATTTATAGCTAGCTATATAGTCACAATAAGAATGAAATTTTTGTTTAAACCTAAAGTATGGATAAAAACGGCTGTTCATTAAGCGATTAGCATAATAATGCTATTTTTTTCAAATTAGTGAAAATGATTACTGCAAATTAATGGTAGATCTCTATGATAAAAGTTAGGTATAGATATATCGGTGTGTATTTCTTTTTCTCTTAAGTGTGAGGAGTCACACACTTTGTCTTCATAAGCTTAACCAATTGAAGAAACAGATTTATTTTCGCAAAAGGACAAGATAATGGCGCAACCTTCCCGTATTTCACTTCAGATCAAAAAAACAGTTATTTCATTAGCCATTGCTGCTTTAGGCTTTACGGCTTCCTCTTCTGCATTGGCTTATCAAAAAGTCCATCAACCCGATAATAGCTATCAGCAATATATTTCTCAGCGCCAAACGGTAGATATGTTGATCCAAGATGCATTAGAGGCATTTAAATCGCCAGCGCGTGTTTCTGACGCTGGATTTACGGGAAAACTACCTTCTAATATGGAAGTCGTAGCACAAAAGCTACAACAAGCTTATAAATTAGAGCCTTATCGCTTAGATTTACTATTTAGTGCCGCCAGTGCTTATGTCTATAACAATCAAATTGAGCGTGCGGTAACGATTTATAAACAAATTTTAGAAGCCGCACCGGATGATATTGATGCATTAATTTATGTGACTTCTTGGACGCGTTTTGAAGGTAAAGATAAAGAAAGTGAAGCCTATTTTAACAAGTTAAAATCCCTTAATCCGGCAAAAGCTGAAGAGCTAAGCCGCTTTTTTGCTCAAGTTGATCGTGTAAGCAAAATGCCATTAAGTGATAAGTTAACGCCAGCAGATTTGGCAACGCTAAATAAAACCAAAGGAAATAATGCCATTGTGACATTGGGTTATGCACTTAATCCAGATGGTACGATGAATCAGATCTTGATTGATCGTTTAAATAAAACCCTTGAAGTCGCAAAACAGTTACCTGATGCAATGATTGTTGTGACAGGTGGTGTGCCGAAAGCACATCAAACTGAAGGTAAATTAATGGCGGATTGGTTAGTTAAAAAAGGTATTCCCGCAGAGCGAATTTTCCAAGACAATTATGCACGCTCAACGGTGGAGAATGCGTTATTTAGCCGTTATGCATTAACTAAACACCGAATTAAAACAGCGGTGATTATTAGCTCTGGTAGTCATGTTCGTCGTGCTGATGTTATTTTTACGGTTGCGAGTTGGCAAAGTGGCCCCAGTGATATCACTTATTTAACGGTTGTAGCCCCCGATAAGCCATTAGCTGAATTACAAAAAACATCAAAATCTGATTTACAAGGTATTTATCGCGATGGCTTAAAAGCATTGGGATTATGGAGCTTCCGTAGTTATCCATTAGAAGAACGTTGATAGACCCTTTGAATATTATTTTGCTACTAAAACTCCACAAGAAAACCAAAAGATTGTGGAGTTTTTTTATTATTCTAAGTGATCAAATTCATACACCAATAAATCCTTATTGAATTGATAACAATTATCATTACTATAAGTTCTTACCTAAATTATAATGAGAAAATACAGTGAGAACTCCTCTAATGATCTGCGCATTGATGGCCTCTTTTTCTAGTTTTGCCAATTGCTTATCAATAACAGAAAATAAAGAAATATCAGGTCAGTTTAATCACGATAAGGCACTCTGTTTTACTACACATTTACAGAGCCAGCGTTATGCTGAGTTAGATGTTAAAGGTATACAAAATCTGCAATTAGCAAACCAAGATGGCACTCATATTCGTCGCTTATTAAAAGATGTGCCCGTTGATGGACAACAACAAAAGATACGCTTCCTATTACCTGAAACGGCAAATTATCAGTTTATTGCCCAAGGAGAAGTTGGGGTACAGTGGCATATCACACTGAAAACATACCCTTATCAGCCTTTAGATAAAGATGCGGGTATAGCATTAACTAGCCCTAGATTGCAAATGCTGGCACAAGATCTCACCGCCAGCAATATACAGTTATTCTGGCAACAGATACAGCAAGAGGGAACTCCCCTTGTTGAACCTTACGATAATCATAACAAGCGTGTGACTTTTTTATGGCAAGGTGCGCAATCTAATGTATATCTATTGGGATCGCCTGCAGGTGATCATGATCCGTTAACGCGTTTAGCCAATAGTGATATTTGGTATCGTAGTTATATCGTGCCTAACGATACATTAATGCAATATAAATTAGCACCAGATGTGCCAGTCATTGAAAATGCAACAGCTGCACAGCAGCGCCGTGCTATTTTAACGACGGCACAGGCCGATCCTTTTAATCTTCACCCTTCACCAAGTAAAGCGGACGATCGCTATAATTACTTTTCATTGCTGTCACTTGATTATCCCCGTGAATGCCAGTTGCCAGATATCTTAGATAGGGCAATGAATGGCAATACATCAATCAGTCGTTTTCATAGTGAAATTTTAAATAATGATCGAGAGATTGCGCTTTATTTACCCGCACAGAAAATGACGACACCGCGGCTATTGGTGCTATTTGATGGACAAATTTATCGCCAACAATATGGCATAGACCGGTTTTTTGATAAGTTGATTGAAGAGGGGAAATTACCTCCTATTGCTATCTTATTTGTCGATAGTATTGATAGTGATCGTCGTAGTGTTGAATTACCACCTAATCCTGATTTTCACCGCTTTTTAGCGGATGAACTTTTGGTTTGGTTAGAGCAAGAGAAAGGCCTGCAAGTAGCCGCTAAGGAAACTATAGTCTCAGGCTCAAGCTATGGGGGATTAGCCTCTGCATGGGTGGCATTTAACCGTCCTGATCGCTTTGGGAAAGTGCTTAGTATGTCCGGCTCTTATTGGTGGGCGCCAGAAAACGAAGCCCCAGAATGGTTAATTCGCCAATATCAACAGGCGGATAAAAAACCATTACAGTTTTTCTTAGAAGCTGGGTTATTTGAGTCTCGCGAAGGCGCTGGAGGAATATTAAATAATAATCGCCAGTTAAAGCAGGTTTTACAGCAAAGGGGCTATCCTGTGCAATCGCTAGAGATGGCGAGCGGGCATGATTATATCTCTTGGTGTGAGGCGCTTTATATCGGCACTAAAGCGTTAACTAACGATTAATTATTCATCTTTTTTATCTTAAAGGGATGTGAGTGGTGGTGAACTACACATCCTTTTTCTTTAGGCTAATTTGTCATTTATTTGTCATAAAGCTGTCATCTAAATCGCTTTTTTCTTTCATCTGTTTGTCATTTTACTCTCGTAAGCTCTTTGTGACTTAAAACATAAACCCCAAAATTCTTTATTTTTTTGCGTGCAAGGAAAAAGCTATGTCTCTACGTTATCAACGTTCTGCGTTATCTGTAGTCGTCGCAACACTCTTTACAAGCGTGAGTTTCTCTTCTTTTGCAGCCCCCGTCACTGCCGATACTATTTTGGCGCAAGATCGCGCAGCAAAAGGTAATATTACGGAATTTGGTGGTGCTCGTCGTATAACCTCAGATCAAACTGAAGCATTAAAAGCAGCACTTAATAATCATCAAGCTAAAAATGTGATCCTATTTATCGGTGATGGGATGGGGGATTCTGAGATAACGGTAGCACGTAACTATGCCGAAGGGGCTGGTGGCTTCTTTAAAGGAATTGATGCGTTACCGATGACCGGCCAATATACTCATTATTCTTTAGATAGAAAAACACAAAAACCTAATTATGTAACAGATTCGGCCGCATCAGCAACAGCATGGGCTTCAGGGGTTAAAACCTATAATGGGGCATTAGGGATTGATGTATTTGGTAAAGATCACCAAACGATTTTGGAATTAGCAAAAGCGAATGGTAAAGCGACGGGGAATGTCACTACCTCTGAAATTCAAGATGCAACACCGGCTGCGCTATTTTCACATGTTACCGGGCGTAAGTGTTATGGGCCTGTAGAAACGTTAGCAAAATGCTCAACGAATGCGCTAGAAAATGGCGGTAAAGGTTCAATCTCTGAGCAATTGTTAGTGACTCGTGCCGATATTACACTGGGAGGAGGCGCGAAAAGTTTTGCTCAAACAGCAACGGCCGGTGAATATAAAGGGAAAACGCTCGAGCAACAAGCAATAGAGCGTGGCTATCAAATTGTGAAAGATGCTAAATCGTTAGAGGCGATTACGCTAGCAAACCAAGATAAACCTGTGTTAGGCCTATTTCATGACGGTAATATGGCCGTCGCTTGGGAAGGGCCAAAAGCCACTTATCAAGGTAATTTAAAGAATCCTCCTTTAGAGTGTAAACCGAATTCAAAATTAGACCCGAATGCACCAACATTAGCGCAAATGACCAAAAAAGCGATTGATTTGCTGAAAACGAATGAAAATGGTTTTTTCTTACAAGTCGAAAGCGCCTCAATTGATAAACAAGATCATAATGCTAATCCTTGTGGTCAAATTGGTGAAACGGTGGCATTAGATGAAGCGGTACAAATTGGTTTAGATTTCGCTAAACAAAATGGTGATACGCTTATTATAGTGACCGCAGATCACGCTCACTCTAGCCAAATTATTGAAGCTGATGTGAAATCAAGTGGCTTAACACAAGCATTGATTACCAAAGATGGCGCAGTCATGGTGGTGAATTATGGTAACTCAGAAACGGATTCACAAGAGCATACTGGCGCGCAATTACGCGTTGCCGCTTATGGTCCACATGCTGCTAATGTCGTGGGGTTAACAGACCAAACAGATCTTTTCTTTACTATGCGCGATGCAATGGGATTGAAATAACCTTGATAAGGTGACTGAATTGTAGTCTGTCTGAAATGTAGTTGAATTGTCTTACTAAAATTGTTGTATTTTCACGCGACTTAGAGAGATACCCTCAAGTCGCGTTTTTTTCTATGATTTCTTTACAAAAAATAAGAAAACGATAATAAATCAAGACGTTATTTACAGTCTAATTTTGAAAGTTACTTTTTGTTTGCTATAATTAACAGAATTTACAATGATATTCTTATACTATTCTTAACTTCTCCATTGATTATTGCACTTAAGTCGCAATATCTTTTTGCCTAATAACGTCGTTTTGATTAGGGCGTTATCTATAAAAATCATTTTTCAGATATGGTTATCTGCGTAGGATCTCTCTCTTTTTTATGGCATTGAAGGAGAAATGAGCCAATAAACAACGATAAAAAATAAGGTGACTAATTTCTATGCTAACACTGCTTCATTTACTCTCATCCGTGGCACTTTTAGTCTGGGGAACACATATTGTTCGCACCGGTATTATGCGTGTGTTCGGCTCTGATTTGCGCCGAATTTTAGGTAAAAGTATTAATAAAAAATCGAATGCTTTTCTTGCTGGTGTCGGTGTTACTGCCTTAGTACAAAGTAGTAATGCTACGGCATTGCTAGTGATTTCGTTCGTCACTCAAGGTCTTATTTCTATTACACCCGCTTTGGTGATTATGCTAGGGGCTGATGTGGGTACAGCGCTAATGGCGCGGGTGCTGACATTCGATCTTTCGTGGTTATCACCGTTACTGATTTTATTGGGTGTCATGACTTTTTTAAGTCGTAAAAAAGAGCGTATCGGGCAACTGGGTAGAGTGGGAATAGGCCTTGGTTTAATTATCTTAGCATTACAACTGATTGTGACTTCTGCTGAGCCGATAACCCATGCCAGTGCAGTACAAGCTATTTTTACCTCTTTGAGTGGGGATACGATTTTAGCACTACTGGTCGGCGCTATTTTTGCGATGGTCAGTTATTCAAGCTTAGCGGCGGTATTACTTACCGCAACATTAAGTGCAACAGGCTTTATGCCTTTATATATTAGTTTATGTATTGTTATTGGTTCTAATATTGGTAGTGGATTGTTGGCATTAATCAGTAGTCGTGGTCAAAGTATTAGTTCACGTCAAGTCGTCATAGGGAGTCTGTTTTTTAAATTAATTGGCGCCTTGCTGGTATTGCCGTGGATCACCCTAATTGCGACAAAAATCCAACAATATGATTTTTCCCCTGCGGAAGTGATTATCTATTTTCATGTGATTTATAACTTAGTGCGCTGTGTGTTGATGTTGCCGTTTGTGGGGCCAATGGCGAAATTATGTCAAAAATTAGTGCCGGAATTACCGGTTACTGGAACAGAAGTTGCACCTCGTTATTTAGATCCATCCGCCGTTGATACTCCCTCTTTAGCTATTGCTAATGCAGTCAGAGAGACATTACGGTTAGGGGATGTGGTTGAACAGATGTTGCAACGTTTTCAAGCCTTAATGGAAGGGGATCGTCTGCAAAAAAGGGAGATTAGCCAGCTAGAAGAGGAAGTGGAATTGCTCCATAGCAGTATTAAATTGTATATGGCACAAATTCAGCAGCATGATCTTGGTACTGAAGACTCTCGTCGCTGGGCAGAAATTATTGATACCGCGATGAATTTGCAACAATCTTCCGCTATCATAGCGCGTATGTCTGGTGAGGTGGTGAATAAAAGTTTAGATCATCACTTAAATTTATCGGAGGAAGGACGTCGTGAATTACAGACACTCCTTGAGCGTCTGCAAAGTAATCTGAATCTGGCGATGTCGGTGTTTGTTTCCGGCAATATGGAGCATGCGCGTAAATTACGCCGAGCAAAACATCGATTCCGTTTACTCAACCAACGTTACTCGTTTGCTCATGTAGAACGTCTTCATTTGCATAATATGCAAAGTATTGAAACCAGTTCGCTGCATACCAGTTTGTTGGGTGATATGAAACGGTTGAACTCCTTATTCTGTGCAGTGGCTTACCACGCATTAGAGCGGAGCGGATCTTCTTCAGAACAGGTTAATCTTCAACAATGAAAAAAAATATTCGTCTATTAACACATAATGAAATCCCTCGCGTTTGGGAAATTGATAGAACAGAACTGATTGAAAGGCTATATGTTTTACAACAAGGGCAACTGGTGTTATCTGAACAGCGTTTTGATATGAAAGGCTGGCCTGAAGGTGAGGCAGAACATTATACCCCTGTTTTACTTGAAAGCGCTGAGCGCGGTGCCCCTTTTTGGGGAGTCTTTGAAGATGACAAGTTAGTCGCTGCTGCCAGTGTTGATCCACAGTGGCGAGGCCAAGATAACACCTTGTTACAGCTCTCTTTCTTACATATTAGCCACCAGCAGCGTGGGCAAGGATTAGCCCGTATATTGTTTGATTATTGTGTGGAATATGCGAAGCAAAAAGGGGCTAGCGGATTATATATATCCTCAACGCCTTCTGAAAATAGTGTTAATTTTTATCAGCATATGGGCTGTCGTTTAATTGATGTGCCTGATACTGAGCTTTATGAAAGAGAGCCTGAAGATATTCATTTAGTGCTTAATTTTAATAAAGAAGATTAATCACTTATTTTACATCATCATTTGATGACTCTAAAATGCTTTATCGTTGGCAGCGGTAAAGCGTTTTTTGTTTAACCTCTTTAAAATTAAGGGTATGGCTACTTTTTTTTCTTGATAGACATTGAGTTAACCAATGTGTTATATAATAATGAAAATCATTATCATTAACAGGTGGTGGCTCTCATGGCTAAATCAACACGTATCTCCTCTGTCTCTTCTTGGACATCTCGTATTAGTTTATGGGAAATGTTGGCTGTTGCTTCGTTATTTACTGTGATCACCCACTCTATTGCAGGAACAGCAGCATTTACATTGGTTCTTGTTATTTCTATGTTGCTATCTACCATTATGTTATTTCATAAGAAATTACAAATGTGGGTGATGATCCCCGCCGGCGTTGTGATCACCTATAGCTTAATGACCTTTTTTTTAACCTATCATGGGTAGATAACCGTAAATAAAGGCATGATAACCTGCTGATAATAAAAAGGAAGTAAATACCGAAGGCCACCAGTAGTTGAAAAATCAATTACTGGCGGTTTTTATAATAGTGCTGGTGATTACTATTTCTTGGTTGCTTGGTAAACTTTGAATTTACCTGTTGATGCAAGCACTTCATGAGAGCCAAACACGTGATCAAGAATATCTTGATAAGGTAAGAAAGCATTGGCAACAATACGCAGTTTACCGCCTTTTTTCAAAAAGTTAGGCGCGAGACGAATAATGTCTTCTGCAGCTTGATAGCTGGTACCTAAGCCATCATGGAAAGGAGGATTAGAGACTATCCAATCATAAGTTTCTTCTACCGCAGAATAGACATTGCTTGCAATAACCCGTCCTTCTAATTCATTAACATTTAACGTGGCAATACTGGATGAAATAGCGGCTGCATTGACGTCACAGAGTGTGAGTTTTAACATCGGGTTTTTCTTGCCTAATACCGTGGCAATCACCCCACAACCACAGGCCATATCCAGTAAGTCACCTACCATTGCATCATCAAATGTAGAGAGTAATAATCGGCTGCCTTCATCTAATGCGGTTTGACTAAAAACACCGGGTAATGCCATCACCGTTAAATCGTCATAACGATAAGTTTGCCACCAGTTATTTCGATCAAAGAGTGTTTGATAGGTTAGTGAACCAAAAAAGAGGCTACAACGACGTGCTGAATCTATTTTTTTTAGCTTTGCTATACCATTCATTAATTCCGTAGCACTTTTTACACCACTACGGTTTTCGCCGACGATGAAGATTTCAGTATCGACAGATAAACTTGCACATAAGCTACGTAACTGAAAAGTTGCTTCATTCTTATTCTTAGGCCAAAAATAAATCAAAGTGTCGCAATATTTTACGAATGATTGATCTGCCGCTAAACCAAAAAATGCATTATCACCCATGGATTTGAGTAGCGGTAGCCACTGGTGATATTGATTTGTATAGGCTCTAACACTTTTGGCCTGAATTTGTGATGCTAGCGTGTCTTGAAGATCACCTGCTATGAGCACGTGCCTGTCTGCGAAATGATCTAGATGACGAAGAATAACTTCGCTGGCAGGGGACAATGAGGACATTATGATTATTACTCCTTAAAAAACATAAAACGCATGATATCAGATATAAAGAAACTGACGCTATTTATTGGCGTAGTTTATGCCCTCTGATACTATGTACCGTTGTTCTACACTTGATAGGTAAATATCATGAGCCGTAAAGACAGAATGTTAGCCCAACTTGGGATTCGTCAATGGGTACTTCGTAAGCCTGCTGTATTAAAAGGCGAACATTCTGTGCAATTTCCGGATACCACTCGTTTACTTATCATTACTGATGATGTTGTTGATCTAAATAACGGGCTTTTCTCTGATATTTTTAGCACTATGGGAATAGATAAAAGTGAAATCTATTGTATTACCTCAGAGGATGTGAGCCTGCTCACAGGATCATTTACACCAGCCTGTTGGCTATTAGGTACTGATATCACTCTACCTGCTCAATATACTTCTCTGAGAAGCCCTTCATTACATCAATTATATTTTGATGCCAATGCAAAACGCGATCTTTGGAAACAAATCTATCAACATGAAGACCATTTCCCCATTAAACCCTGCTGATTTACCTTTAGCATGGGAAATTGAAAAACTAAGTCATTCATTCCCTTGGAGCGAAGAAACATTCTATAGTAACCAAGGTGATCATTATTTTAATCTAAAAATTTGCATTGATAATATTATGGTAGGTTTTGCTATTACGCAATTAATATTAGATGAAGCAACGCTTTTTAATATCGCGATACATCCTGATTATCAAGGTAAAGGCTATGGAAAAGCATTGTTATTAGAACTTATTGATAATATTGAAAGAAAAGATATTGCTACATTATGGCTTGAGGTAAGAGAATCCAATCAAAAAGCATCTAATCTCTATGAATCTATAGGATTTAATTCAGTATCTGTACGTAAGAATTATTATCCAACAGCAACGGGAAAAGAAGATGCGATAATCATGGCTTATCCAATTAAATTCTAATTAAATACTTATTTAAGTTAAATTAAAGACGTCTTCTATTAGGCGTCTTTTTTTATTTTATGTGAAGTGAGTAGACTTTTATTCTTTTATTTAAATTTTACCTAATGGATATTTTGGTAAATAATTTTACTTTAGTTAAAGAGGGTATTTAGTAAAACATATTGTGAGAATAATAAAGACAATATGAAGGGCGTTAAAATAAGTAAAACGCATGTTTACTTTAGTTCTTAAATTTATCGTTAGTTTATAAAAAGCCTATTAAGATAGGAAAATACATTAGTATTGTACATTTATTTGTTTATAAACTAGAAAATCGCTACTGGTATCTATAAGTGAATCCCATCAAGTTGAGCTAACAATTACCTCTGCGGATGGGGCTTGATATTTTATTACTGAGTTAATAGCTGGATTGGTTCTAACAAAAAAACGCACCAAAGTATCACAGATGTTACTCGCATATCGAATTAGGTAAGCCTTCTCAGTTTTAGTTGAATTAGTTTAAAAAATATCAATTACACGGCGAATTTCGCCGTAAAATCCTAAAAAGATAAACTAGAGAAAGGAGGAACGCAATGGTTAGTCATTCCCAGCGCGAAACAGTGAAAGAGTCATATAAGCAGTCTCTTAAAACTCTTTTACCTTATGGTGTCAATAATCATCGCGGTGGATTTTTGAAGATCATTGACACAAGGAAGAACAACTCTCAGTAGAAAAGCGTGACGATTGGCTCTCATATCCCTTCGAGGAATACAGTGTCGATAATGCTACCGTGAGAGAAATCGATGAAGTCATCAATGTGCCAAATATTGGACCTGTCGTGGTGACTAGTCATGAACAGGAAAGGTTTGTTGAATGGTTTTCTGACAGAGTGCCCAAGCATCCTTGGAAGGCTTTGGCTTCAAGGTTATTTAGCTCATCATTGACAAAAGCAATTTTGCCTGAAAAGGTAGCTCTTCATAAGAACCAAAAATATAGTAACAAAGCTGATATTTGGCGGCACAGTAACAGTGATTTGCATTTTGTGGTCGTTCCGTCAGGAGCGATGAAGACTTTGGTTACTGTTTACAGGCTAAATGAGTCTCTCACAAAAGCGCAAAATGAATTCAAGATGTGTGTCCGATAATCCAGTAACAAGGGAATAAATGAAAAGTAGACTGAAAAACCTATATAAATATCTTATTGAGAACAGGAAACATGAAGTCAATGGATGGCACAAAGCCTATCGTGACTTTTACAGTCAGGTCGCTCAAATTCGTGAGCGAATCACATCTGGAGAAGGCTTGTCTCAAAATGATGAAGCTTTTCTGAAGCAGTTAATCTATGAGAAGAGCAACGGTATCGCTTCTCGCGGACAGTCTGTGTTGAGCAATGACAATTTCCAGTCATTCATTAAAAACAAGAATTTCATATCCGCATTAGAAAAATTTATATTGATTCCAAACAGTGAAAACTTCACGATTTTTTCTGATTCGTGGTCTAACCAAGGTAAATCCAACAACCCTGTTCTCGTTAATCGAGTGGCAGCAGCTTGTACGCTCGAAGTCTCCACAACGGTTGATTCCGGTAAATTTAATCAGGTTTTTAGTTGGCTTATACGCGAAGGAATAATTCCAGCATACCCAGCAGAAGAAAATCAAAGTTGGTTTGCTAAAAACATTTTTCTATTAAAGAGCATCAAAAGCGAGTTTGATAATGAGCTTCGGGAAGGTAAAACTGATGAGTTTTATCTTAGTCAGTTTGTTTGGGTGCTTTACGAGAATTTGTCAAACCCATTCAGTTTAAAGAAGCAGATTGTTAAATACGGTGCGCCGGGGACAGGGAAAACTTATCAAGCTCGCCTGCAAACTTCGCTCTTGTTTGACATCTGGAAAGAGGAATTTGCTCCCTACAGCCGTCTCACACATGCAAGTCAGATTGAGTTGGTTCAATTTCATCCTTCTTTCAGTTATGAAGACTTTATGGAAGGGCTACGTCCTGTTTTGGACAGTGATGGGAACTCTCAATTAACGTTGCAAAATGGTGTTTTTAAAGAGTTTTGCCGAAGCGCTGGTAAGTGGGAAATCGATGTGTATGGGCTTGGACTTACTCAGAAGTGGGAGTCTCTTACTATCAAGGAACTTCTCCCGTTTAGAGAAAAGTTATCAGGCGAGCATTGGCAGGATATTTTCGAAATATCAGATATATCCAAGCTTGTATCGGAAGCAGTACCACCATTTTTCTTTATAATTGATGAGGTAAACCGAGCTGAGTTGTCTCGCGTTTTTGGTGAGTTAATGTACTGTCTGGAATACCGAGGCACTAGAGGTTGCGTTAAAACCCAATATGCCAATCTGAACAATGAACATACTGGTATGCTTAAGGACGCTAAAGGGTATTTGTTCTTCATTCCAACAAACATCTATCTTATTGGAACGATGAACACGATAGACAGAAGTGTCGAAAGTTTTGACTTCGCTTTACGTCGAAGATTCCGTTGGGAAGAAGTGGTGCCTGATATGGCGCTATTGAAATACCATTTGAACCAATTTTGCAAAGCTTGGCTGCCCCTGGTGGATAACCTTGAACGCTTGAATGAATTGATAGCTAAAGAGCCTTTGCTTGGTAATGATTACCAAATTGGTCATGCCTATTTGATGGATTTGAAGTATGCAACCAGCCTTACAGTTTCGGAGGTACGAGAGCGTGTATGGGATGATTGTATTCGTCCGTTATTACAGGAGTATCTTCGTGGAACAGGTAAGGAGACTGAACTGATTAGCTCCTTCGGAAAGGCATTTGGGGTTTAAACTGTGTGGCTTTTCGATATCATTAAGAACGGCACACTGGTCGATAACCAGTCCTATTTTGTCAGCGAAGGCATTTTGACAAATAGACGTTTAGGAAAGTCGATAACCCTTAGTGCCAAATCAAAAGGACAATGGACCTATCCTCATAACGACGAGTCTGCAATTTGGCACTTTTTGAATTCGGTATCTCGTGATGTCGAAAAAACGCTGAATGATAATATTTCCGATGCTTTAATACTCTTCAATGATGAAGATTACGAACACAATACAGATGGCGGTTTCATCGGTGTCTCTGGTACGGATGCAAGAAATTTTAATCTCGACACGGGCAATCTAATCGGATTTGTTAAGCGAGGAGATTACTCTCTGAAGATCAGCTCACGTTTTGGTGATGCTTTCCTTCAATACATCATTGCAGATGCCGATGGATTTCTCGAATTAGAAAACATTGGAGGAGAAAGTCACGCAGACGGTTACGAGTGGCTTTTAGCATATCTATGGAACATTAAGTTTAAGAGAGCATACCGCCTGGGCTTGCCAAAGACTTATATTACAAGAAATGATCGTATTTCCCGCGTAAGGGGAACTATAAATGCTACAGATTATTTCCAGAATAAGTCATCTGGAAAATATTTATGCTCGTACCGAGAGCACAGCTACGACAGCCCTGCAACTTCACTTTTTATAAAAGCTTATGAAGCAGTCGCACATTACTCATTTTGTCACCAAACACGAAATATCTATAGTGCATTTCTGACTGCCAATCAGGGGATTAAAAGGTCACAGCAAGAAATTTTGAGGACTTCTCATTTCACCAACCCTTTCTACAATGATTATAACGTGCTCATTGACTTATCTAAGCAAGTCATTGACCGGAAGGGCTCTGATTTTGATTCGCAGCAGGATTCGAGTGCTTTCTTTTTCGATATTTCGATGTTGTTTGAATATTTCATTCGTAAGCTCATTAAGCGAGATGGGCTACGCCTGCTAGGTAAGTTCGAGCAACGTCAGCAAATAGCATCTGGTGCTCTCAGTGGTTATATGAGAAAACTTGAACCTGATCTTGTTATAGAAATCGATGAGAGTTTATTCGTATTTGATGTGAAGTATAAAGCATTTGATTCACAATTTGGGGTGAAGCGTGAAGATCTTTTTCAGCTACATACTTACATAGGGCAGTATGGAAATGTTGCCGCAATCAAGGGATGTGGATTTATTTACCCTATATCAGAAGAACGATGGGCTTCACTTAACCTTGAAAAAACACAGGG
>NZ_CAWPAV010000113.1:0-12725 GCF_963885725.1 Proteus sp. G4380 | reverse complement strand
ATCAATAGGTTATGATAAATATTGTCTTTAACCCATTATGATGATGTAAAACAACAGCGATAATCCATTAATATAAAAAATAACTAATTGAAATATAACAGTTTCAATCAATTATTACACAAAGTGGGTTATCTCAATGATCAATAAATCATCAACAGAAGCATCACTCATAGGTAAAAATAGCAGGTTGTTCTTATTTAATCTTATTAGGGCAAAACGTACTCACATTCAATATTAATAACAAAAACAACCGATGCAATGTATTAAGCAGATGTAGAACGGCGTGCTGATTTAGGTCTAAAGGCAACCACAATTTCTTCGTTAGTTTCGATATAAGGGCCATCCAATAATTGAATACAATAAGGAACACTGGCAAAAATACCACTGACAATCACCTGTCCCTCACTGTCTTTTAATCCCTCTAATGTCTCTGCGATCGCTTTAGGCTGTCCCGGTAAATTTAAAATTAAGGCTTGATTACGAATAACTCCCACTTGACGAGATAAAATCGCCGTAGGAACAAATTTCAAACTGATTTGGCGCATTTGCTCACCGAAGCCTGGCATCTCTCTATCAGCAATCGCCAATGTTGCATCAGGCGTAACATCACGACGAGCAGGCCCTGTGCCTCCCGTTGTTAAAACCAAGTGACATCCTGCTTCATCAACCAGTTCACATAATGTTTGTTCAATCATCAGTTGCTCATCGGGGATCAAACGTGATTCGATATGAAAAGGGGTTGTGATTGCTTTTTTTAGCCAAGCTTCTAAAGCGGGCAGGCCTTTATCTTCATAAACACCACTGGATGCACGATCAGAAACAGAAACCAGTCCTATACGTAATTCATTCATATCAACCTCAAATTAATCAATAACTGCCAATTAGCGTGCTGATATTAACACGAGAACACGGGTGAATTAAAAACAATCTCAGTAAAAGCTATTATGTTATTTTAGCTATAAAAAAACGGGAGTTTTATACTCCCGTTTTTTATCACATTAATGATTTAATCTTAGTCATCAAGATATTTAGCAATATAAGAAGCAGCTAAAAGCTTAGCTTCTGCTAATTGAGCAGCATTGAGGGCACGGGCGGTTCGTTTTAGCATAGCCTCATCACCTTCACCATTTTCTACAGCAACAGCAAACCATGCATAGGCTTCTTTCAAGTTACGTTTAACCCCTTTGCCATAATAATAGTTTATTGCAAGGTTATTTTGTGCCAAGCCATTACCTTGTAGCGCAGCTTTTTTATACCATTCATTCGCTTTACGTTGATCTTTTGCTACACCATCACCTTCGTCATACATCACACCAAGGTTATTTTGCGCATCTCGATTACCTTGATTTGCCGCTTTGGTATACCAGAATACCGCTTTGCTACCATCACGCTCGACCCCTTCGCCTTCATCGTAAGAGACAGCTAAGTTGTATTGTGCATCAGCATGACCTTGCTCTGCGGCTTTAGTGTACCAAGTCACCGCTTTTTCATGATCTTGTTCGATACCGATACCTTCATCATATGAAATCGCTAAATTATACTGCGCATCGCTATCACCTTGTTCACCGGCTTTTGTATACCAATATACTGCTTTTTCATGATCTTGCTCTACACCATCCCCTTCATCAAAAGAGACGGCCAAATTGTATTGTGCTAAAGAGAGTCCCTGAACAGCCGCTTTGTTATACCAATAAACCGCTTTTTCAGCATCACGCTCAATATCATCATTCATATCATACATTAACGCTAAATTTAATTGCGCTTCTGCATGACCTTGTTCAGCCGCTTTTGTGTACCACTCCAATGCTTTTTGTGTATTTTGTTCTACACCTTCGCCACCTTCATATTTAACACCAAGTTGATACTGAGAAGCGGCATTCCCTTCTTCCGCACTTTTTTCAATCGCAGGTAAAGAGAAGGCTGTTTTATCTTCTGACATAGCAACGCTACTAAAAAAGAGCGATGCCAGTACTGTTGCCAAAACCATCTTTTTCATAATTCACCAATAATAAATAGGATGTTTTTAATAATTAATTTCTATAATTATTACCGGATAAATTATTTATTCAAATCAATTTAATCTTAAAATTATTTTAAATATTATTTTGCAATAAAAAAAAAGACAACCCCCCCCTATTTAAAGTGGGTGTTGTCAGTTTTTATAAGAATTAAACGCCAGATTATAATAAATCTGCAATCATTTTCTCTAATTTTTCCTGATCAACCGCAAATTTACGAATACCATCAGATAATTTATCAACGGCCATTGGATCAGCATTATGTTGCCAATAAAATTCAGCTTCAGTGATTGGCGCAGGACGTGATTTAACTTCACCATTAAAGGATAGTTTATGCTCTACTTCACCTTGTGCTTCTGATAACTCTTTTAATAACGCAGGAGAAATAGTTAGGCGATCACAACCTGCTAATTCTAAAATTTCACCAATATTACGGAAGCTAGCTCCCATAACGACGGTGTTATAACCATGCTCTTTATAGTAGTTATAAATTTCAGTTACAGAAATAACACCTGGATCTTCTGCTGGTGCAAACTCTTTTTTATCTGTATTGGCTTTATACCAATCCATAATACGGCCAACGAATGGAGAGATCAGGTATACACCAGCTTCTGCACATGCACGAGCTTGAGCAAAAGAGAACAGTAAAGTTAGGTTACAGTTGATACCTTCTTTTTCTAATTGCTCAGCTGCACGAATCCCCTGCCATGTAGAAGCAAGTTTAATCAGGATACGATCGTTGCTAATACCCGCTTCGTTATACAGTTTAATTAAACGACGCGCTTTGACGATACAGGCTTCGGTATCATAAGAAAGACGTGCGTCAACTTCTGTTGAAATACGACCTGGGATCAGTTTTAAGATTTCTAAACCGATATTGACAGCAAGTTTATCACACGCATCAACGATTTGTTGCTCGCGAGAATCGCTTTGTGAACGCGCCCATTCAATCGCTTCATCGATTAATTTACGATATTCAGGAATTTGGGCTGCATTTAAAATTAAAGAAGGGTTGGTAGTTGCGTCTTGAGGTTGATACAGTTTCATTGCTGCAATGTCACCTGTATCAGCTACAACTGTAGTCAGTTTACGCAAAGAAGTTAATTTGTTGGTCATTTTGTTTATCTCATCTACTAGGTAAATCTGTTTGCAGTCACCTGCGGATATCTATTGATAATAACATGGACTGCTCACACTACAAGATGCTTAGATTCATCGAAAGCAATTATTTGAATGCCAAACGATTTCGCAAAACAAAAGTAGCAAAAAACAGAATAACAACTCAGGCTGAATCGTTTAATATGTCTATTTTATGGCACATTGGTGAAAGTATTGTTTTTTCCTATTATTATGATTTAACTTATCTACCAAACAATTTGCTATAGTAGAACTAAATCAAAATAACTATTGAGGGAATTATGCTAATTACTATTTCACCAGCTAAAACACTGGATTTCGAATCGCCTTTAGCAACAACGCAGTTCACCCAGCCTGAATTGCTAAAATATTCCCAACAACTTATTACAGAATGTCGAAAACTGTCGTCCAGTGATATCGCAAGCTTAATGAAAATCAGTGATAAATTGGCAGGACTAAATGCGGCTCGCTTTGGTGAATGGCAACCTGACTTTACACCCGATAATGCGCGACAAGCCATTTTAGCGTTCAAAGGTGATGTTTATACCGGAATGCAAGCCGCTGAACTTTTCACAGATGACGACTTTCAATTTGCACAACAGCATTTACGTATCCTTTCCGGTTTATATGGCGTATTGCGCCCACTCGATTTAATGCAACCTTACCGCTTAGAGATGGGCATAAAACTGAACAATAAAAAAGGCAGTGATCTATACCAGTTTTGGGGTAACATAATTACTGAAAAGTTAAATAACGCCCTTGAAGCTCAAGGGGATAATATCTTGGTTAATTTAGCCTCTGATGAATATTTTAAATCAGTCAACCCAAAAAAACTCAATGCGGAAATTATTAAACCTGTTTTTCTTGATGAGAAAAATGGCAAATATAAAGTGATTAGTTTTTATGCTAAAAAAGCAAGAGGTTTAATGAGCCGTTTTATTATTCAAGAAAGATTAAGTGATAAGGCACAACTTAAAGAATTTAATCTAGAGGGTTATCAATTTAATGCCGCCGAGTCTGAAGGCAATACCCTTGTCTTTAAACGTGCAGAACATTTAGCAAAATAAGCCTCATTTTTTGCTATCAAATGATAGTAATTCATAAAAATAGCCCTGAAACTAGGGCTATTTTTATTGGGTCACAAGGGAAATTATAAATGCTTAACGACCACAGCTAAAGGCGACCAGTTTGATGAGGGAATAACATCACTGCCTTGCATCGTCGATAGTTGTTGCTGATTAAATTGAGCCATTTGTTGAATAATTGTCGCAAGCGCTCGTGGTGACAATATTTGCTGCTTTTCCACAACCTTCACCGTATTATTTTCAGCTTTCCCTACCCTTGTTGTTTTAACCGTTAAAATAAACTGATTATCGGTAGTTCGGTACTGCCAATCTTCACCTACTTGGGAAGATATTAACTTTTCATGCTCAGATAACCCTAATACAAAAATATGGCTCATTTCACCTTCATCATACACCGTCACTTCACTATGACGTTTTTGTACTATATAAACATTATTACCACTTCCTCCACTTAGATAATCATTCCCTGAGGTTGAAATAAACAGATCATGTCCACTTCCGCCATTAAGATTATCATTACCTTCCCCAGCAATTAAAATATGGTGCCCTTCATTGACAACAATATGATCATCACCTTTACCCCCATCAATCACTGAGCTACTTTGATTATGATTAACAACAATATCATCACCATCCATTAATTCTATCATTGGTAATAAATCTATGGCTTGAGAGAATATATCTTGTGATCTGTTTGAAAATAGTTTATTGAGAGACAAAATAGAATTAACAGGTTGATTATCATTAACGGCAATATCATCTCTCAGTAATTCTGTTACCTTTAATGAATGAGGCTCTAGTGTTTGAGTGGATATAATACGCTGTAATTGCGTTGAACGTGATGATAGTTCTTCTCTACGAAAATACTTAGGATACAATGATAATGCCTCTTTATTTAAACGTAGGGAGGGTGGGATCATCAGAACATCACTTTGATGACTCAACCTAACATCCAAAGTGATAGTGGGGATCAGTAAACGCTGACCGCTGTCTGGCTTAGGCAAATGAAAAACTCGATTATCTTTATCAATAAATTGAAGTGTCATTCCTGAGTTAAAAATAGCACTAACACTTTCCGTATCGAAAACAAGTTTAATATGAGCATCAAGATTATAGCGATGAGATAAAACGCCATCACTAAACATCAAATCAAATCCACTCACATCGGATAAAAAGAAATGACTAGTACAATCAGATGTTAATTGTTTATCATTATCACTCAGAGAAATAATGATCTTTTCATTTCTATTTTTAGCTAGCAATGAGCTTATTTGATAATTGTCATAACCGCGACTCAGTTTAATTGATGAATGAGCCGCAATTCCAGCATAATGATTATTTTCGCTATTACCCTGTAGATTAAGCTTTAAATATTCTCCAGAAGAGAAACCACTGTATTGCAACTCAGGTAATAATTGAATAAGTTTAGTTTTATTGTCAGATTGAATAGACAATGCGTGTTTATCGTCATTAACAGAAAGCTGTTGTAGCTTCTCTTGCTGATTATACTTTTCTAAATAACTAAAGTTATATGATACCTCTCTTGGTTGATTATTATTTTCATTAATAGTAAGTATAAAACCATCCATAGTCACAATGGTATATCGATGGGCTAATAATTGACTATTTTTATCTTGGTATACATGACTTAATGCAATTAAATGCTCGATAAATTGATCAGGATCTTTATCATTACCAACTTTAAGCGTAAAAACAATATCTGTTTCACGACGAGAAATAGCAGCAATTTCATCAAAAGTATAATTTAACTGGATAAGACTAGCTTCTGTATGCGTCTCTTCATCAATAATAGTTTCAAGTTGTTTAACATTATTATCTGTATTTGATGCTCTTAGAATAGTATAACTATCATTCCCTGCCCCTCCTTGTGCATAACCTTCCCGTAATACCAGCGTATCATCTCCAGCTAATCCATATAATGAATCTACTCCTCCCATGCCATTTAAATAGTTATTTTTTTGGTCACCATAAATAATATCATTACCTATTTCACTGCCTACTACATTTTCAATACTCTCTAAATAGGCAATAACGGGTTGTCTTTGTAGTGTTATATTAGGCATTGTATCCGCTAATTTATGGGTATAGATTTGTCCTTGCTCTTGAAAGATAAAAAGTCTGGCATGAAAACTCTGGCTATTGGATTTATTTTCTCCCCCGATAAATTTAATATAATTTTTAGATAGATTAACTTCATACCCTATATATTTTTTTTCTGTCTGAATAATACGTAATGTATCATTACCTTCTCTACCATAAAAACGGCTGGCATAACGAGGAGATTCAGAAGTGAACACATTAAAGGTGTCATCTTTTTCTCCTCCACTTAATCGTTTAGTCCCATTATGAACATCAAATATATTTTGTGTTATTAATGGTGCAGCAATAATATCATCCCCATTATAAGTATTAAAATAAAATAGCTCATTCTCACGCCAACTTGGCTCAAAATATTTTTTTTCAGCTGTTGATTTAATTAAATCATCTGTTAATTCTCCTGATGATAAATTTTGCCATGTTTTTTCTTTTGTTGTTCTTATTTTATCAAAAAAAGAGATATCCACCTCATCCTCAAAAACAGGATTATCATCTTCAAATGCAAAATTAATCGTATAACGATTTAATTGATTAACATAAAAATCCATATCAAAAATGAGAATTTCATCTGTTGCGATGGCTTCTTTAGGAACATAGTATTTATATTCCGTTCTTTCGACACTAAGATAATGAGAAAGCGCAGCTATCTTTTCTGCTTCTTCTTTACTTAAATTTTTCGCCACTCGTTGTACAACAATTTCTCCAAACGGATTAAGTATATTATCTAATGTTTTCCCCAATATACGAGGGATCACTTTATAATAATGATGTTCTTCATAAAATTGTTTCTCATTCGAATAAAAATAATAACTGTGAGGCTCCTGTTTTTTTATTTCTTTAAGATGTTCTTGCGCATTTTGGTCAATCATGGTTTCTAACTGTGATTTTGTCTCTAAATAGACGATTTCATTCTTTTTGCTTGGTAAGATATCCCCCATTAAAAATGCATAAAAACCATTATTAAGTTCTTCTAGTGGTGTAAATCCTATTTTTTCTTTCGTTTCTTCTATCAGTCTTGCGGCATTATAAATTGAAATGGCTAAGGCGATAACAGCTCCCGCGACAATACCAATAGGCCCCGCGACCGTAGAGCCAGCAAGCATTGCGATAGAAACCCCCAAAGTGACCAATCCGGAGACTATAGCTAAAGAGCCATTTACAATATAGTCAATCCGTCGTTTTTCATTTTTTTCTACTGAGATACGGCTAAAGTTATCGTAGATATTATAGATATCAAATCCAATAGACAGGATATTAAGCCCGATACCTATTCGAGTGCTGGTTTTACTAATATACTCCAAAGGATTATTACGGTACTTTAATAATCCTTTAGCTAAAGCGATTTCAATGAATTCAGATAAGCCATTATAGGCCATTTCTGACCATGTTATGGCAAGATTATTGATGGTCTCTCTATGCTCTTGAGGGGTTAATAGCGGATTATTAAGTTGCTCAGCAAGCATAAAGGTTGAATTAATTGATTGCCATATACCGAAGCTAATATTAGCGTAACCAATTTTACTGATAACTCTCATATGTCTGGGAATTTTTAATGAAGGTATTCTTAAATTTTCCCAATCTTGCTGATTATACTGTTTACTACCTAATGCTATTATTTTCATTAATCTTTCATGAGCCGCGACATAATCAGCTCTACTGGACATATGAGAAAGAAAATATTTAATTTTATCTTGTTTGTTATTTAATAGATAACGTAATAATGCAATAACTTCTTTATCTTTTTCATTGCCCGTCACAGATAAAAAATAATCATTAAGATGCTGAGGATCAAAAGTAATTTTTTTATCCCAGTTCTCTATCTGATTAAGATCTATCGCATCGATACTTTCACCATTTATCTTTGCACCTAAATAACAGAGTAATCTTTTGTCAATGACAAGATTATTAATTTCTACTTTAGAAGAAATGGTAGAGCTATCTTCACTTGTGGCTAAGTTAACTTCGCCTTTAAATTCATTGAGTTTATTTAATGCTTCTGTCGGCGATAAAGCGCTAATCTCTTCATCAGACTGACTGATAACAGCGAGTTTTTTTAAATTATTTATGGTCTCTTTATAGAGTTCAAAGCTTGAAATTATGTTCAATAATACTCGTGATAAAATACCTTTATTACCCTCATCAAAAAAAGCATTAAGCCTATTTTTAGATAGTTCACTTAAATTATCTATTAAGTGAGGAGTATCATAAATTGCATGAATAATTTCAATAACTTGATACGTTCTTTCCGTTAAACTATAATTCCCATAGTCTTTATTAGTTATTTCTTGCCACTGTTCAAAGTTCGTTCCATCCATTAAAAATTGGTTAAATTCTTTATTAACAGAGGGATCATAAAGTGATTGAATTAAATTCCTTTTTATTAAACTATTATCTGACGTATTAAATATTGCCGATAATTCAACAAAATATTTCTCAATTGCATTATCAATAAGTAAATCGTGATTTATTATTTTATCACTGAACTCTGCAAGTTTTTCTTTATGATATTTAAGGTTAATTTGATCGACTTTCCTAATAATTGCACCTAATTGAGCATAATTGATCTGATAGCGATTTAACTGAATGTAATTTAAAATATCAGCAATGGTCATATTGTCAGAATAGTCAGGAAAAATAGTGCTAATCTCATTCTGATAACCTAACTTAAACTCTTGATTATCTCTATAATTAGTGTAATTGTGTGAGACGAATTGATAGATTTCTGCAGCATAGTTTTTATTTTCAATATCTACTCTTTGCCTATTAGACATTGTATTAGGCTCATTAGGTACTGTTTCAGTAAGTAGCGTATTAGATGCACCTGTATCAGCAAGTAAAGGGTGACCAATAAACTGACTTTCAGTCGTCGGTTTTACCATAATGTATTCATTTTCAAGTATAAGACTGTTATCCGTCACAGTATAAATAGGCATATTTAGCCGCTGAGCAATCCCTTCAATAAATAAATGACCACTTTGATAACTAAATAAAGTCTCCTTATTGGCAAAAACAATTGTTCTTTCACCAACAAATTGATGTTGTAAAATAACATTTTGTAGTGATTCAACACGGCTTTTCTGCTTAACAAGCGCATTGGTGGCAGGAAAGTATTCTTCATTTCCAGCAGCAATCACTCTTATTTCATGTTTTAAACAATAATCAAGAAAACGGCCTATTTCTGGTTTATCTTTTAAGTATTGTGTTAATTGTTCACTTTTTACACCATTATAGAAATAAATGACGATATCATCTTGATAAACGCCACTAATGCTTTCAATAATAATATTATCTACAAAATCTCTAGTAATAAAATTATTATCAACAAATAAAAAATCAAAATTTTCTTTACTTTCATTAAATAACAGATAACTACCATCTATTTCATTTTTGTTCTGATTAAATGACTTTTCTAGTAGGGTAAGAGGATCATTTTCATTAATATAAAAATTACTAGGATAATAGCCATGGTTTCGCTCCTGATAATTATTATTAAAATAACTTTCTAATTGTGCTATTTCATGAATAATCACTCTATTATTAAACTGATGATTGCTAAAAAACTCAAGATATAAATCACGATAACTACCTGTATTATCTATTTTTTTTATAGAATCAATTTCATCTTCAATCAAATGAAGAAGCTTATTAACATACTTGTTGTTTCTATATTCTGATAATCTTTGATAAGTTACTTTTAAGTGCAGTCTATTTTCATCATCTAAAAGAAAAATATTTTTTATTTCAGAAATATCAATACCATCAATAATTTCTTTTAACGCTTTATAATTATTTTTAAAATTAATCGTATAATCATAACCAACAACCCCGACATTTCTATTTTTATCTAATATTAAAAAAGGGTTATCAATAATTTGCTCATAAATAAAATTACTAATTCCAGTATAACCTTCATTGATTTCATTAACCATCATTCGATAAAAAATTGCTGCTACTAGGCTATTTTTTTGTGCTAATGCAATTAACTTTTCCTTTCCATAAAGGAGATCGCCATAGAATAATTTATCTTCTATTTTCTGTTTCACTTGATTCAGGATATCAACAAGAGAAATATTTTCATTGTTTTGATTAAATAGTATAATTTCATCAATTATAGAAAAACTGGCTGTTATTTTATCAAAATAAATATTCCCCCTTAGTGTATCAATTAATGAAACAATTTTATTCAATGAAAATGATTTTTTACCATTTAATAAATAACTATTAATCTTAATTAAATCTCGATAATAAACATCATTAAATTCCAGATATCCTTTTGGCTTACTCATTTTTTGATGTGCATTAAATTCAGTAAATTGAATATCAATACCATCACTATTGCTCATTATAATTACTTTACTGGATTTATTATTCTCAAGAATTTTATCTAAATTATTTTTAACTAAAAATATTCCCTCATCAACAAAAACATTTTTGACCACAACTTCAACTAATTTACTATTTATTTTAAGTTCTAAAATGAGATCACGCTGTTCACTGTAATGAATAACTCGTCCAACAACACCATCTTTAAAAGGCAATGAAAAACCAATTTTTTTTATATTTTCAGCAATACCTTTATGTAACTCGATTTCATTTTGATCCCATAAACTACGATATTTTGTTGTAGGATTTATTTTATATTCATCAATTATAAAATATTCTTTTCCATCAGCTTTATTTAGAGTATAAGAGCCCATTGTTTTTATTAAAGCGTCTTTTATTGATTCTATATTAGAAAATTCCGTCAATTCAGAATTAGAATCAAATAGCGTAAATTTATAATGATTATTAGAATATCTCTTATAAGCAAGAGCAATGGCATGCGTTTTAAATGCAATAATCGCATAATATTCATTATAATATTGCATTATATATTCTAAGTGATAATTTATTTGTGAGAGACTACTTTCTAGCCTATTTGCATTCGATGCTTTCAAGCCATTTTCTGCTAAAATTTTTCGGTATTCGGTCGCCTTTGTTAAATCAAAAATTGTATAATTTATTTTTTCATATATTCTCTCCATTTGAAAAATCTGTGCGAATTTAATTTCCTTGATCTCTTTAATCAATTTTAATACTTCATATTCTTGTACACTATCAAATATAATTTTTTCAAGCTTATCAGATATCTTTTCTTTTTTGTCCTTGTAAAGGTTAATATTTTCCTTTAGCCAATGTAAATATTTATCCCCTCCTTCTATACCATTATTTCTAACCTCCAATAAATATTTCAAACTTATTCCATAACATACTCCTGAAAGTGGATCAAAATGGCTAAAATTATAATTATTTTCAGCTGAAGCGACAAGATTAATTCTTCCCATTATCTTTTCTAATGGTATTAATAAATCAGAAGTTTGTGAAAAATATTTAACGGATTTATCTTTCATTTTAGTAAAGAACCAATCCTTATCTAATTTATAAAGTAAATGTTCACCATTTTCTTTTAGCTGACGATGTTTAGCTACGGCAATCAAGAATGCTTCATCAATATTATTAAGATATATATGGAGTATTTTTTCTGAGTTTTCATTAGAGTCTCTAACAATAAAAATATTTTTATATGAATAACTATCTATTAATTCAATAGTTAAATGACTATCAATATGTACCTGTTTTTTTGCCTTAATATCATTAATAACTTCGGCATAAATATCTTTAGGTGTTACTTGCCAATATTTATCGAGAGTAAAGAAATTAAAATATTCGTTCTTAGCGTAAAATCGGTAAGATATAGAGTTATCAGAAACACTGTTTTTAACCATTTGATTAATAGTATGAATAAGGTCATCTTTTTTAGAAAAGAATTCCACTGTACCTTCAAAGTCAATGATTTTAAATAATTGATTGGTATTATCTATCTGTATAAATAAGTTTTTATTTTCTATTTTTAAGTGAAAAAATCCTGATGGGTAATGCTGAAATACTGAATTAATACGTGTTTTATTTAGCTTTTGATAATTTTTGTTTGTAAGATAAGAATTATTAACAAATAAATTCTCTATACTTGCATTAATCTCTTTTACAATAAAATCAATCGCTTTAGTAAATTTATCCCGATTATAAAGAGATAAATTACTTTCTATTTTTATTAGAAAGTCATTAGCAGCATATTCATTTTTATAAGTAAGAATATAAATATAATTCTCAATTAAAACACGTCTTACTGAATCAATATTAAAAGGTAATTCAACACTATGCTCTTTAATATATTTCACTATTTCTAGTGTAATTCTTTCAATATCATCATTGATATTAACTTTCTTAAATCTACCCATAGTCTACCTCTTTATTGTTAATTACATTAAGAGATAAAAACTAGTGTAATTCTCCTTAGCATTAAATGATTATTTTCTTATTTTTATTT
>NZ_CAWPAV010000112.1:0-27277 GCF_963885725.1 Proteus sp. G4380 | reverse complement strand
TCAAAATCAGTTACCTTTCACAATAAAAAACGTTATAACCCACTTTCTACCGTAAATATTTGCCGATAACCATCAATATCACGCATAAAAGCAATATACTGATCATTAGGTGAAAATACGACTGCGTCACCACTTGGTGCTTGTGCTGTTTTATCAGTTAATCGCGTTAATTCACCTGTTTTAGCATTACATAACATCACACTATTATCACAAATAAAGGTGAGATATTCTCCGCTATGGCTCCAAGTGAATGCAGATTGAATATCCCATTGCTGTAAAGTGACCTGTCTAATCGCTTTGGTAGTTGGCGAAACGGTATATAGCTGGACAACACCATCATCATCTTTCATCAGAAAAGCAATCGCATCTCCTTGCGGTGAACTTCTTAACCAATGACGAGGTTGATTTAAAACACCGGGATATTTTCTATGGTGGGTATTCGTCAAGCGGATTTGTTCAATCCCTTGTGCAGGAGCTGGCATCGTCGTCTCTGTTCCTGCCAGAGGTTTATCACCTTCTAGACTGAAAGCATGATCATCATCTGGCAAATCAACTAAGAAGATATCAGCGACCTTCTCACCACTTTCACTGACCGTATCACCAATAAAAGCAATAGCCCAACGCTGTTGTGAGCCATCAGCTTTGGTATAACCTTGTTTACCTATCCAACACTCTTCATAGGCTTTATTAATTTCATCACTGCCCTTTTGTGGATAAGCGACTGTTTGGCTTATTAGGGTACAGAAATATTCACCGTCATACTCACGGGGGTGCTTTTTCGCAACTTTAACGGCTTTGAGTGGCACTGCGATTGCAACATTACGTTGATCGAACTCGCGCCCTAACTCATGCATTATGTGATCATTATAAGTAAAGCTTAAACGTGTACCATCAGGGCTAAACACATGCACATGGGTTCCACCACGTAACGCGCCAGCTTGATAAGGCGATGTCAGGGAACAAGCATCGATATTAACTGCACCAAGATCTTCCTGCTCATTAACAATCACACCGCGACGATGATGAAAATCATAATGCCATAAATCATCGGGATTTTCTGGGCCATGAATAAAAGCATAACGTACCGGTGCCACAGGGCTTATTGTGGCAACCCCAACATGAGCGCCTTGAGTGGCGGTGTAAATTATCTGTTGCTGTTTTGTTTTCGCATGAATTTTTTCTATGGTTAATCCTGTAAAAGATCCACCATTGGGACGTACATCATAAACTAACCACTGGCTATCTGGTGTCCAAACATTTATATTGGTTAACTGATGATGACGACTATCAAATGTAATCTGTTGTTCCTGAAAAGACATAGTTATCCTTATCGGGAAATAAATTTCCACATTATAAAAACTAATTGATTTTACCTGGCACTAAAAAAACTCAGTCGAGACTTTTTCGCAAGGTGATTACTCTACCCTCACTAAACAGTCAAAAAATTAAAAAATCATGTTACTTAGTGTTCTTTATATTATTGGTATTACCGCAGAAGCCATGACAGGGGCACTTGCCGCTGGTCGCCGTAAAATGGATGTTTTTGGCGTTATCATCATTGCATCAGCCACTGCTATTGGTGGTGGTTCAGTAAGAGATATTCTTCTTGGTCACTACCCTTTAGGTTGGGTCAAACACCCTGAGTATATTGTCACAGTAGCTTGTGCTGCGGTGATCACTATTTGGGTCGCCCCCATGATGAAACACCTACGACGCTTATTTCTCATTTTAGACTCCATCGGATTGATGGTTTTTTCTATTATCGGTGCCCAAATTGCACTCGATATGGAATATGGTCCTATTATTGCTGCCATTGCAGCCGTGATCACCGGCGCTTTTGGTGGCGTTTTACGTGATATGCTGTGTAATACCATTCCCCTCGTCTTCCAAAAAGAGATCTATGCGGGTGTCGCATTTGGCGCCGCTTGGCTCTACATGGGATTACTGTTTTACACGCCACTCCCTAAAGATGTCGTGATTATTATTACGCTTGTTGCCGGACTCACGGCTCGGCTACTCGCTATCCGCTATAAGCTTGGCTTACCCGTATTTAATTATGAAAATCAAGATTAGCGAAACGGAGTAATAACAACAGCAATTATTGTAGATTCTGTGGGGTATCTCAAAGTATCATCTCTTTTCTCGATGATGATAAAAGGCAATTCCTATCACTGAGACGTTATTTGTATGTTAATATTGGGCTTACTCAATTTTTCTCTTATTTCAAAACAAAAAAATAGCTGAATTAAGAAAAAAATAGCCCTGTATTAAACAAGGGCACTGTATGTGCTTCGAGGTATGTGTATACTATAGGGGGATTTGCTCCCTAGACATACATTTATATTAATTCTCCAGTCAAATTCAGAAAGTCATCATGATCCAAGGAACACTTTATATTGTTTCCGCTCCAAGCGGTGCGGGTAAATCAAGTCTTATTCAGGCTTTATTAAAAACACAGCCTTTATATGACACACAGGTTTCTGTCTCTCATACTACCCGCCCAATGAGACCAGGAGAAAACCATGGTGAACATTACTTCTTTGTTACTGAAGAAGAATTTAAAAGTATGATAGCAAGTGGAGATTTTATCGAACACGCTTGTGTGTTTGGTAACTATTACGGTACATCGGGTAAAGTTATCAAACAGATCTTAGCCAGTGGCGTTGATGTCTTTTTAGATATCGATTGGCAAGGTGCGCAGCAGGTACGTAAAAAGATGCCTGAAGCTCGCAGTATTTTTATTCTGCCACCGTCTAAAGAAGAGCTTTACCGCCGACTTCGCGGACGTGGGCAAGATAGTGAAGAAGTGATTGCTAAACGTATGTCACAAGCTGTGTCTGAAATGGAACATTTTAATGAGTATGACTATTTGCTCATCAATGATGATTTCAATACTGCGCTTGCTGATTTACAATCAATCATTCGCTCAGAAAAATTACGCCTTGATCGTCAAACACTACGACATGGTGATTTAATCAGCAAATTATTGGCAGACTGAGATAAGTTTCAGTATTATGCCCAGTCATTTCGTTAATGGTGGAGTAACACAAATATGGCACGCGTAACCGTTCAAGACGCTGTAGAGAAAATTGGTAACCGTTTTGACCTCGTTCTGGTCGCAGCACGTCGTGCGCGCCAGTTACAAGTTGGCGCTAAAGATCCTTTAGTACCAGAAGAAAATGATAAAATGACGGTTATCGCACTACGCGAAATCGAAGAAGGTTTGATTAACGGTAAAATTCTTGATGCTCGTGAACGTCAAGAGCAGCAAGAGCAAGAAGCCGCAGAATTACAAGCGGTTTCAGCGATTGCGGAAGGTCGTCGTTAATCGTCTCATAAAATAGGGGTAGGTCTGCCTTGTACCTGTTTGAAAGCCTGAATCAAATCGTTCAAAAATACTTGCCACCTGAGCAAGTTGAACAACTCAAAAAAGCCTTTATCGTCGCCAGAGATGCCCACGAGGGGCAGACTCGTTCAAGTGGTGAGCCTTATATTACTCACCCTGTGGCGGTTGCCTGTATTCTTGCCGATATGCGATTAGATCATCAAACGCTAATGGCGGCATTGTTGCATGATGTCATTGAAGATACACCTGCGACATTTAAAGATATCGAAACTCTGTTTGGCAGTACGGTGGCAGATCTGGTTGAAGGCGTCTCAAAACTGGATAAATTAAAGTTTCGAGATAAAAAAGAGGCTCAGGCTGAAAACTTTCGCAAAATGATCATGGCGATGGTAAAAGACATTCGCGTTATTTTGATCAAATTGGCAGACCGAACTCACAATATGCGCACGCTGGGTTCACTACGCCCAGATAAACGTCGCCGTATTGCACGCGAAACGCTGGAAATTTATAGTCCTCTTGCTCACCGTTTAGGTATACACCATATTAAAACTGAGCTAGAAGAATTAGGCTTTGAGGCACTACATCCTAATCGCTACCGCGTGATTAAAGAAGTTGTTAAGGCAGCTCGTGGTAACCGTAAAGAGATGATTAATAAAATCCTCTCTGAAATTGAAGGGCGCCTTACAGAAGCGAGTATTCAATGCAAAGTTAACGGTCGCGAAAAACACCTTTATTCCATTTATCGTAAAATGTTGCTAAAAGAGCAACGTTTTCACTCAATTATGGATATTTATGCCTTTCGCGTCATCGTTAAAGATGTCGATACCTGCTATCGCGTGTTAGGCCAAATGCATAGCCTTTATAAACCTCGCCCTGGCCGCGTTAAAGACTATATTGCTATCCCCAAAGCTAATGGTTATCAATCCCTTCACACTTCGCTCATTGGTCCTCATGGTGTCCCTGTTGAAGTACAAATTCGTACCGAAGATATGGATCAAATGGCTGAAATGGGCGTTGCGGCCCATTGGGCTTATAAAGAGCAAGGTGAGCAGCCGGGGACAACAGCCCAAGTCAGAGCACAACGTTGGATGCAAAGTTTACTTGAATTGCAACAAAGTGCAGGTAGCTCTTTTGAATTTATCGAAAACGTGAAATCAGACCTTTTTCCTGATGAAATTTACGTTTTCACCCCAGAAGGTCGCATTGTTGAATTACCAACGGGTGCGACTCCGGTTGATTTTGCTTACGCAGTTCATACTGATATTGGTCATGCTTGTGTCGGTGCAAGGGTTGATAGACAACCTTATCCACTCTCACAGTCTTTACGTACCGGACAGACCGTTGAAATCATTACTGCGCCGGGTGCAAGACCAAATGCGGCTTGGTTAAACTTTGTCGTCAGTTCAAGAGCCCGTTCAAAGATAAGACAGTTGCTCAAAAATCTAAAACGTGAAGACTCTATTAATTTAGGTCGTCGTCTACTTAATCACGCTTTAGGCCATCATAAAGTGGCAGATATTCCGCTAGAAAATATTGAACGAGAGTTGAAGCGCATGAAGCTTCACTCAATGGACGATATTATGGCTGAGATAGGTTTAGGTAATGCGATGAGTGTTGTTGTGGCGCGTAACTTATTGATTGACAACCAACAACAAGAAGAACACACACATCTAAGCATAACCAATGACGAAACACCTAAATTACCTATTAAAGGGGCTGATGGTGTACTTATCTCATTTGCTAAATGTTGTCGCCCTATTCCTGGTGATCCTATTGTTGCGCACATTAGCCCTGGTAAAGGCTTAGTTATTCACCACGAATCTTGTCGTAATATTCGCGGTTATCAAAAAGAGCCAGAAAAATTCATGCCAGTTGAGTGGGATAAAGATATTGATGGTGATTTTATTACCGAAATCAAAGTCGATATGATAAACCATCAAGGTGCATTAGCGAATTTAACCGCAGCAATTAATGACGCTAATTCAAGCATTCAGAGCATGAATACCGAAGAGAAAGATGGACGCGTCTATTGTGCATTTATTCGACTGACAGCCAAAGATCGCATCCAATTAGCCAATATTATGCGTAAACTTCGTATCATGCCTGATGTATTACGTGTCAGCCGTAATAAAAACTAATTATGAATCCAACACGCTATGCCCGCATCTGCCAAATGATGGCGATGCGGCAACCTGATCTCACTGTTTGCCTTGAAGAAGTGCATAAATCTCATAATGTTGCTGCTGTAATACGCACTGCGGACGCGGTGGGGATCCCTAAAATCCATGCTATCTGGCCTGAAGAAAAAATGCGTATGCTGGTTTCTCCCGCAGCGGGCAGTAATAGCTGGGTAAATGTTAATACTCACCCAACCATTGCCGACGCCATCAACACTTTTCGTGCACAGGGCATGCAAGTTCTTGCGACCCATCTCTCAGATAAAGCGGTTGATTTTCGTGAGATTGATTACACACAACCAACCTGTATTATTATGGGGCAAGAAAAAACCGGTATATCACCAGAAGCTATTGCGCTGGCGGATCAAGATATCATTGTACCGATGATGGGTATGGTGCAATCTTTGAATGTTTCTGTGGCGAGTGCATTAATTTTATATGAAGCACAACGCCAACGTCAGGCGGCGGGCATGTATAATCGAACCGAAAGTGCATTAACTGCAGAAGAGCAACAAATTTTACTCTTTGAAGGTGGCTATCCAGTACTTGCTGAAGTTTCTCGTCGTAAAGGACTGCCTCGCCCTTATATTAATGATCGTGGTGAAATTGAAGCACCGGACTCATGGTGGGCAGAAATGCAAATGACACAAAAACAACTTAGGAAATTTAAACTGACGGAGTAACTTTCCCATGAAAGGAAAACTGCTTGATGCAATCCCCTTAACCACTCTTCACGGCGTAGGTGCAAGTCAGGCAGATAAACTGGCCAAAATAGGGTTAGTCACTGTGGAAGACTTATTGCTTCATCTTCCTTTACGCTATGAAGATCAAACCCATCTGTATGCCATCAGCGATCTACTTCCTGGTATTCCAGCCACTGTTTCCGGTGAAATCTTAAGAACTGAAGTAAATTTTGGTCGTCGAAAAATGATGACCTGCCAAATTTCTGATGGTTCAGGTATTTTAACCTTACGCTTCTTTAACTTCACGGCAGCCATGAAAAATAACCTTGCTCAGGGTAAGCAAGTTATCGCTTATGGTGAAATAAAACGAGGAAGTCGAGGCCCTGAAATTATTCACCCCGAATACAAAATTAAAGTGGCTGGCTCAGAAGTTAAGTTACAAGAAACGCTTACCCCTATTTATTCAACAACAGAAGGCTTACGCCAGACATCATTGCGTAAATTAATAGAACAAGCCTTAACCTTACTTGATACTTGTGCCATTAATGAACTGCTTCCTGATCAATTTATTTATGGTTTACCGCCTCTCGCTACCGCGTTACGAACCTTACATAATCCCCCCCCTGATATTGCGTTTGCTGAACTTGAAAAGGGGCAACTTCCTGCACAAAAACGGCTGATTATTGAAGAATTATTGGCGCATAACTTAGGTATGCTTAATGCTCGGGCAGGAGCACAATCCTATCGTGCAGAACCCTTACTAATGCCACATGGCTCAACATTACGTGAACAATTTCTTGCAACATTGCCCTTTACACCCACCACAGCACAACAGCGCGTCGTCAATGAAATAGAGCAAGATCTAGAAAAAAATTATCCTATGATGCGCCTAATTCAAGGGGATGTTGGCTCAGGTAAAACCTTAGTTGCTGCACTAAGTGCATTAAGAGCGATAGCCAATGGTAAACAAGTGGCTTTAATGGCGCCCACTGAGTTACTAGCGGAGCAACATGCCCTCACCTTTAGAAAATGGTTTGAGCCTTTTGGTATTCAAGTGGGGTGGTTGGCTGGCAAACAAAAAGGTAAAGCGCGAGAAGCACAACAAAATGCAATAGCTAATGGTGAGGTTTCCATCATTATTGGCACTCACGCCATTTTTCAAGAGCAAGTTAAGTTTCACTCTCTCGCATTAGTCATTATCGATGAGCAACATCGCTTTGGAGTACATCAACGCCTTGCATTATGGAAAAAAGGCGAAGAGCAAGGCTTTCATCCACACCAATTGGTGATGACCGCAACCCCCATTCCTCGAACACTGGCGATGACCGCTTACGCGGATATGGATACCTCCATTATCGATGAGCTACCTCCTGGTAGAACCCCAGTAACGACAGTGGCTATCCCTGACACTCGGCGAAATGACATCATTGAACGTATCAGGGTGGTTTGTAGCGAAGAAAATCGCCAAGCCTATTGGGTTTGTACGTTAATTGAAGACTCCGAAGTCCTTGAAGCACAAGCAGCACAAGTTATTTATGATGAGCTGACGATTGCCTTACCGGAAATCAAGATTGGATTGGTTCATGGTCGAATGAAGCCGGCAGAAAAACAGGCGGTGATGGCCGACTTTAAAGAAAACAAACTACAGCTTTTGGTCGCAACGACCGTGATAGAAGTCGGGGTAGATGTACCTAATGCCAGTTTAATGATCATTGATAACCCTGAACGATTAGGTCTTGCACAATTACATCAGTTACGAGGGCGTGTTGGTCGAGGAGCAGTGGCTTCCCATTGTGTCTTATTATATAAAACGCCGTTAACTCAAACTGCTCGTTTACGTTTACAAGTGCTCAGAGACAGTAATGATGGCTTTGTTATTGCACAAAAAGATCTCGAGATAAGAGGACCAGGTGAACTATTAGGAACTAAGCAGACGGGCAATGCACAATTTAAAGTCGCAGACTTATTACGCGATCAGGCGCTTATTCCTGAAGTACAACGTATTGCTCGTTATTTACATCAACATTATCCTAAGCATTCGCAAGCGTTAATCGAACGCTGGCTACCTGCAAAGACCCAATATAGCCAAGCTTAAACGACACCGTTTAAATGGCTTAGAGCGCACTTGAGGGCTTAATACTTGTTATAAAAGAAAACGGCACAGACTTATCTGTGCCGTTCTCATTCGAACTAGATGAACACTGTCATCACCCTGCTATAGGCGTAAAGAATGGTAGCATCAGATACAATTTGATCACTATCGCATTCACTATATCAATAAAGAATGCACCGACCATCGGAACAACTAAGAATGCAAGATGAGAAGGACCAAAACGATCTGTCACAGCTTGCATATTAGCGATAGCCGTTGGCGTAGCGCCTAAACCGAAACCACAGTGACCCGCTGCCAAAATTGCCGCATCATAATTTTTACCCATAACACGGAAAGTGACAAAAATTGCATACAATGCCATTACTGCCGCTTGAACACCGAGAATAACCAACATAGGTATTGCCAGTGATGCCAGCTCCCATAATTTTAAGCTCATCAGCGCCATCGCTAAAAATAACGATAAGCTAACGTTACCTAAAACAGAAACGGCTCTATCAAATACACGATAAAAACCGAGCATTGATAGACTATTACTTAAAATAACGCCAATGAACAGTACACACACAAAGGTAGGTAATGAGAAAGCCGTACCTTCTAGTAACTGAGATAAGAAAGTCCCTGCCATTAAACAGATAGAGATCATCGCAATGGTTTCCAATAACACCATTGAAGTGATCATTCTCCCCGTAGCGGGTTTCTCAAAGGCCGTAGGCATTTCATGATCATCACTGCCTGCGCCAGGGGTTGGAATGTTACGAATTAAATAACGCGCAACAGGACCACCAATTAATCCACCTAACACTAAACCAAAGGTTGCACAAGCCATAGCCACTTCAGAGGCACTCATAAAGCCGTAGCTTTCAACGAATGTTTTCCCCCAAGCGGCACCCGTTCCATGACCACCTGATAAGGTGATAGAACCGGCTAATAATCCCATAAGAGGATCAAGGCCTAGCATTTCTGCTAATGCAATACCTACTGTGTTTTGAACTAAAAGTAATCCAACGACCACAAACACAAAAATAAATAGCGCTTTTCCTCCCGCTTTTAAGCTGGCAAGGTTCGCGTTTAAACCAATTGTTGCAAAAAAAGCGAGCATCAGTGGATCTTTTAAGGAGAGATCAAAGCTAATTTCCCAGTCCATAAATGATTTTAATGCAAGTAAAAGAGCTGCAACAAGTAACCCACCTGCAACGGGTTCTGGGATCGTATACCGTTCTAAAAAAGGAACAGATTTCACTAACTTACGTCCGAGTAAAAGAACCAAAGTGGCCGCGACTAGCGTGCCATAAACATCGAGATGATACATTTATGTACCCCGTCTTATTTGTTAATTTTGTATAAAAAAACTACGACGCTAAGTTCATCCATGAACAACGCCAAAAGCAGGTATACCCCGATTAGAAAAAAAAACGACGATAAACACAAGTTAAAACATATAAAAATGTGAGCGCCTCTTATGCATTTTGATAACATCAATTTTACGCAAACGATTGCTTTTGTGGCGCAGATCATTAAAATACGCTTTTTGCCAGATAAGAAATTCACATCATGGTTACTTCAGAAAATCGTAATTTGTCACAAAGTAGTCAGATTTCGCCCCAAAAAACGAGTGAGCTTCTATTCGCTTTAGAAGAAAAGCCCCCATTACCACAAACACTATTTGCGGCTTGTCAGCATCTATTAGCCATGTTTGTCGCCGTAATAACCCCTGCTATCTTAATTTGCCAAGCATTAGGGTTACCTGCACATGACACTCAACGCATTATCAGCATGTCATTATTCGCCTCAGGTATTGCATCACTGATCCAAATTCGAGCTTGGGGTCCCGTAGGTTCAGGTTTATTATCAATTCAAGGCACCAGTTTTAATTTTGTGGCTCCTCTGATTATGGGGGGATTGGCATTAAAAAATGGTGGCGCGGATATTCCAACAATGATGGCGGCTCTATTTGGCACTTTAATGGTTGCTTCACTTACCGAAGTGCTATTATCGCGTTTTTTACATTTAGCTCGCCGGATTATCACACCATTGGTATCAGGAATTGTGGTGATGATTATCGGCCTTTCTTTAATTCAAGTTGGGCTTACTTCTATTGGTGGTGGTTACGCCGCTATTGAAAGTAACACCTTTGGCTCACCTAAAAACCTTTTATTAGCGGGTTCGGTATTAGTGGTTATTATTTTACTTAACCGTCAAAGAAACCCTTATTTACGTGTCGCTTCTTTAGTGATTGCTATGGCTGTCGGTTATATTTTGGCATGGTGGCTAGATATGCTACCTACACCGCCTGAACAACAAGAAACACCGATTATCACCGTACCAGAACCTTTCTATTATGGCCTCTCATTTGATTGGCATTTGCTTATCCCACTAATGCTGGTGTTTATGATCACCTCATTAGAAACCATTGGTGATATTACTGCCACTTCAGATGTTTCAGAACAACCCGTCAGTGGGCCACTTTATATGAAACGCATTAAAGGGGGCGTATTAGCAAATGGATTGAACTCTATGGTTTCTGCGTTTTTTAATACCTTTCCAAACTCCTGTTTTGGGCAAAATAACGGCGTTATTCAATTAACAGGTGTGGCAAGTCGCTATGTGGGCTATGTCGTAGCAGCCATGTTGATTATTTTAGGGTTATTTCCATCTGTGGCAGAATTTGTACAACGAATTCCTGAACCTGTACTAGGGGGGGCAACGCTTGTTATGTTTGGTACTATCGCTGCATCTGGGGTGCGTATCGTCTCTAAAGAAGCGCTAAATCGTCGTGCTATTATGATCCTCGCCATCTCTTTAGCCGTAGGACTTGGAGTATCACAGCAACCTCAAATATTACAGTTTGCACCAGATTGGCTAAAAACATTACTGTCATCCGGTATTGCTGCAGGTGGTCTAACCGCTATTATTTTAAACCTGATTTTTCCACCCGAAAAATAATAGCTGAAACACAATCCGGCGCTATTTCACTCTTTAATCGGAATAGCGCATTTAATAAATTGATTAATAACATGATTTAATTATTACTTAAGGCAACAAAATTATTATTTACTTTTAGGCAAGAATATCGGCTAGATAAAAGAGAACGCCATAACTACTCTTTTATTGATGAATACTTGAGCAAAAGTCAATTTTCAGGCATAACTGTATGATGTTTTGATGGAGTATAAAACAGGAGAAAGGTTATGCGCTGGCTGATAAAAAGTTTGGTATCTCTGATACTTATCGTTATTTTATTTATTATTGTGATTTATGCCTTTCTTCAGACACAATGGGGTGCGCAAAAAACTAGTGAATGGTTAACACAGTATAGTGATTATGACATTCGCTTTTCCGGTATTGAACATGATTTAACTCAACCAGAACAAATTGTTGTTTATGATCTGTCCATTAATCCCAAACAAGATAAAACCGCCGTATTAGCCCAATCAGCACAACTTAGGTTTAACTGGCAATTTTTTACTACGCCGTCTCATCTGCAAAAAATTACTTTAGAGAATGGTAAAATTATTTTAGCTAATAAAATAGCTCCCCTTCCTGTTAGTGCAGATATTCTCCAGTTTAAAAATATGCAGTTAGATAGCATGCCAACATCTAGCACAACATTCACCTTTAGCGCTAACAAAATAACGGGGGGTATCACACCTTGGAAACCTACCTCGACCGATCCTATTGGTGCGGGGCATTTTCAGTTTTCCATTGCTGATGGCATGATAGGAAAAAATAGCTTTAATAATTTTATTGTTGCTGGCGAATATCAACCAAATCGTATTTTGATTGAAAAATTAGCCACCCAGTTCCTTAATGGCTCACTCTCTTTATCAGGCCAATATCAAGATAACCAATGGCAACTTAATGATGTTTACTTAACCGGACTGCGTTGGCAATCCACAAAAACCTTAGAAGAGTTACAACAATCATTAAGTCAATCTCCAGCAATGACTATCAAGCAATTGAACATTGTTGATTTTACTGCCGAAGGGAAACAGTGGGCAATAAGTGGATTTGCTGGGCAGTTTTCTCAAGTTGCGTGGAATAATAGCCTATCACTGACATCCGGTGAGCTAAACACCGATGATATTGTGTATAAAAATCAACATGTCACTGATGTGATCGCTAAGTTAAATCAGCAAGATAATTTATTTAACATAGATAATTTAAGCTTACGCTATGAAAAAGGGCTAATAAAACTAGCAGGACAATGGAACAGCGAGACAAAGACTTTAAATATTGAAGATGCAACACTCTCAGGTATTTTATATACCCTACCTGAGCAATGGCTCTCCTTCTTTGCTAAACCTATTGAGCAAGATGTGAAGAGTATCAATATTAAGCAGTTATCATTAAACCAATCTATCCTCATCGATATTAATCCCCTCTTTCCTTTTCAATTTACCGGCCTAACAGGACAACTGAAAAATTTAATCATCGCCAAAGATGGGCAATGGGGATTATGGCAAGGCACCGCGACGTTAAGTGCTGATAGTGGTACATTAAATGGCGTAGAGCTTCGCCGCCCTGACATAACATTAATGACACAACAAGATACTGCCATTATTCCACAGTTTTCTGCTTTCGTAGATAAAGGCATTGTACGTGGCTCTGCTGCATTAGAACAAAACAATAACCAAAGACTATTTTCTCTTATCGTCAATGGGCTGAATGTGCCCCTCTCTTTGCCTAATAATATGGGTTGGAAATTATCGCAACCTACCAATGAAACAGGACAATTTACCTTAAAACTGAAAGGCAACTTAGCCGCTGACGCTGTTATACCGACCTTAAATGGTACATTAATAGGTAAAAAAGATGACCAAACGCCTATCGATGACAAGATGCAAGACGGCGAAATAATAAATAATTTATCCTTTTGATGGTTTAGCAGGCGCATAGATTGCGCCTGCTGCAAAAAGCGTTACAATGCAGACTCTTTCTATTTTCTTATTGCGGAGTTTTCATGTCTGATGACAATTTTTCCCTGCCAACAATCACTCTTGATGAATTTCAGCAAGCACCCTTAACCGCACTTGAAAATAGTAGTAGTGTCGAAGTGTGTGATAATAACCAAACTCCGTTATTTTATTGCCTATCAAAACAGGATTATGACACGCTAATGGGGCGTATTATGGATGCAGAATTAGCCGCCATTGTACTTGAACGTCGCCAAAAGAAACTCGATGAACTGGATTTAGAGTGATTGATTGCACTGAGGAATAAAGCGGGATAAGCGCTAATTTCTCCCGCTATAGGCGCTTATTTAACTCAGAATGATAAAAGAAACAAACTAACGTTTTTTCTTTTTACGCCCTGGTTGTGCAAAGCGTTTACGCGTATTATTTTCCGTCTCTTTGGTTTTTGTTTTCGGAATATGGATCCCTAACGCTTTCGCATTACTACTTATCTGTTTCTTAGGTTTATTTTGCTTCTGTTTAGGGGCTTCAGAGCTTGATGCTTCAATAGCATCAAATAGCTTTATCAGCTCATCATCCGTTAAGTCACGCCATTCCCCGACAGGTAATCCCGCCAAACTAACATTCATAATACGGATACGTTCAAGCTTGGTGACTTCATAACCAAAATATTCACACATACGACGAATTTGACGGTTTAGACCTTGTACTAAGGTGATACGAAATACCATTGCGGCTTCTTTTTTCACCTTACATTTCTTGGTTTTTTGTCCCAGAATAGGAACACCCGCCCCCATACCGCGAATAAATTCATCAGTAATGGGTTTATCAACCGTGACCAAATACTCTTTTTCATGGGAGTTACCCGCCCGTAAGATTTTATTGACCAGATCACCATGGTTAGTCAAAAAAATCAGTCCCTGAGAATCTTTATCTAAACGACCAATTGGGAAAATACGGGTGCTATGGTTAACATAATCAACAATATTATCTTTCTCACCTTCATCTGTGGTACTGACGATACCTACAGGTTTATTCAGTGCAATCAACACCAGCTCAGAATTATCTTGCGCTTCAATTAATCGTCCATTCACTTTCACTTCATCGCCCGCCGTTACGCGATCGCCAATGCCTGCGCGCTTACCATTGATAAGAACCAGACCTTGCTCGATATAACGGTCGGCTTCACGACGTGAACAGATACCGCTTTCACTGATATATTTATTAAGACGAGTAGATAAATTGGTGTCCATGTTTCCCTCCGTAAACTGCGGAATATACCTCAATTAAGTGACGATAGAAACACTATTAGGTAGACACTAAAGCAGAGATTTCTCACTCCCCATTTCCATGATAAGGAAAAGGTAGAAAAAAAGAGAGATAAAAACAATAAATAACTTAATTTTCAATTAAATAGAGATTTATTATTTAGTACTGTTTATTTTGTGAGGGTAACACAATGTAAGTACCGCTAAAAACCGCCCCCGTTCCTTCATCACCACAAATATCAACATCTAACTTAATACGTGCTTTGCTTCCTTTCGCTAATCGTCCTAAATCACCACTTAAATTTTCCATATCAGCAACGGCTGACGGCCGACCTGAGACTGGTTTTCGATAACGAATATGCGCATCCACCAGCACAATATCGCCTTGCAGTTTATGCTCTTGCATTAACAACCAAATCAGCCCCCAACCGGTCAGTGTTGCTAAAGAAAACTGGCTACCGGCAAAAATAGTATGGTGTGGGTTTTGATTACCGGATTCAGGGATCGTGGTATAAAAACGGGTGCCCGTATATTGCGTAATACGTAACCCCATTTTTTCACTTAGGGGGATATGCTGATGCCACTGTTTTTGCAACTCCGCGCACCAATCAGGACGATGGAGAATATCATCTAATGATTCAATACTTTTTTTCATAAAGTAATGTTTGATCGGGGTAGTTTGAGGGCCTGTGACTAAACCACAATTCTCATAACCTAATTTTTCAAAGAAACGAACAGACTCTTCTCTGGCGCTACAAACAATACGCTTTACCCCTTCTTGGCGAGCTAAAGACTCTAACGCCATGGCAACTAAAGAGCCTAATCCTTTACCTTGAGCATCCTCACGTACCGCCATAAAGCGGATTGCACCTTCATTATCGGCATTTATATAGAGACGGCCAATAGCAACGGGTTGCCCACTGTCATCAACCACCATCTGGTGATGCGCTAAGGTATCATAACCATCTTTTTCGGAGCCTTCGGGCTGATGTAACGGTTTACGAAGCATTTCCCAACGAAAAGTATAATAAGCTGCTAATTCTGCTTGCGTCTTAGGGGTTCGTAAATGATACATAGTAAGCTCCTATTATAATTCAACTAGACCTGCAACCAGAATGTCACTGGGCCATCATTAGTCAGGGTGACCTGCATATCGGCGGCAAATTGCCCTGTTTGGGTTTCTAAACCTTGTTGCTTACACTGCTCAACAAAATAGTGATATAAATTTTCAGCCATTTTAGGAGGCGCTCCGTTAGAAAAACCCGGTCTCATCCCTTTTTGGGTTTCAGCGGCCAGTGTAAATTGCGATACGACTAATAGGCTACCACCTGCTTGTTGTATATTCAGATTCATTTTGTCATTTTCATCACTGAAAATACGATAACCACACACTTTTTCACACAATCTTTTTGCTTTCTGTTGGTTATCGTCTTTTTCTACTCCTAATAGCACGAGTAAGCCGTGATTAATGGCGCCAACAGTCACACCGGCAATATCGACTTTCGCTTGTGTCACTCTTTGGATTAACGCAATCATACTGTATTCCTGATTAACACCGAATATGTGTTTATAAAAAAAGGATAACAAATTCAATCAATTGTTATCCTATTACAACGTTATTCTGTTACTGGGAGAGTAAAATCATGATCTTTAAAGTATTCAACAATCGTATTTTTATCTACGACATGAACGCCTTGAATACCTAGCGCAATGGCTGCATCGACATTGGTTTGTAAATCGTCAAAGAAGACAGCATCTTGTGCTTCAACGCCTTCGGACTGTAGCACATATTTATACACTTCAGGATCTGGCTTTCTCATACCGATATCTTGGGATAAATAGAGAAAGTCCGCTGAAGCGGCGATTTCAGGATAGTGCTGAGGCCAATAATCTTGATGTAATCGATTAGTATTTGACAATACCACCACACGATGACCTTGCTCTCTTAGCTTATTCATTATATCTATGACTTCTGGGCGAACAGCGATAAAAATAGCCTGCCATCCTTCCGCAAACTGTTCAAAACTCAGTCCAATACCAAGCTCAGCACAGACAGCTTCTGCAAATTCTATATCCGTAATATTGCCTCGTTCGTGTAATTTAAAGGTTTCCCCAGTCGTAAAATTATCTTTTATACTGGCTAATGGAACCCCACTGAGTTTACTCCACACGGCAAAAACACGATTGAAATCAATATCGATAATCACATTACCCATATCAAAGATATAAAGCATAAATTCTCTCCATAATAGAAAACTCGTTTTACTTTAATCATAAATTGCTTGAGTGAATAGGCTTAAACGATAAAAAATACCATATTCACACCTAATTTTTTGAAAAACATAAAACCAGAAGGGGAAGAGACGAAAAATAAAACGAGAAGCATCCTTATCTATAAAGGAATTGTCATGTGATGATAAGGTACTCTCTCCCCATTTATTTTCCTATGATTTTAAAATCATCATGCAACTGCGCCCAATGTAATACTAATTTTTCTTTATGCTCATCAAGCATTTAAAATGCCATGTAGCTGAATATTAAGGCCTTCCACTTTCTCGATTTGTTTATTCATACCTTATTCCTCTGTTTTAAACCAAAAGTCGAGATCATCCCCATCATCTTTCAAATCAATTTCGCTTTTATTCGCTATCACAGTACTTGCAATCATAGGGTTTATAATTAGAATTTTTAGCCTTAATTGATAACTCTAAATCTAGTCCTTCTAATACTCTTAATAAGGTTGATAGTTTTAAATCACTTCCTGATTCTATACGTTGGTATTGTTGCTGTTTCATACCGATACGTAGATACATATCTTTTTGCTCAATACCTAATTTTTTACGTTGTTCCGCTATTAAATTAGCAATTTCATTAATAGTCTTCATAATTAACTCTAAACCATTTCAGTGATTACATTAGCATTATATACAACATTTTAGTTGTATATAAACAAAAAACAACTTATAAATTGTGTACAGTAATAAAAACAACTTTCAAGTTGTATACAAGACAAGAAACAACACTTAAGTTGTAAATGGAAATCAAGGAATGAAAAATAACAAAAGCTAGCATTATAGGTATATCAGCGCATTATCCGAACTCACTTATTCATGCTAATGCACAACCATATGAAGATATTACTATTAGATATGAAAGTATATCTTGGGATCACATTTGTGCAGGAATGTCAGGTGATAGTATTAGTCAAAACATTTAAGATTTCTCAACAAAAAGTGATGTGGTTCTTGATTTTTCATCAATAGATATTTTTATATGTATATTATCTTTAACCCATCGCTCTTCTTTATAGAAATCATCATATGTCAAGGTGAATCCATTTTTAGATAGATTATCAATAAGAGCTATGTTCTTTTCAGGTTTTATATTAAAAAAAATAACATCATTGGACTCATTTGAATTTCCATCTATGGGTCTATAGATAATGATATATTCATCTGATATAAAATCTATTTTTTTGACCTCATCAAAAGTGTATAGGTAATAATAAACGAAATTTAACTTGGTATATTCTCTGTCACCAGGAAACATCAGTAAAATGATGGTCGTCATTAAAGATAAAATCAATAATATTGGAAAAATAAAAAATTTATTCAATTTTAATCCATTCACTTTCAGCTCCAATGTTTATTCCTGTTGTATCTTTTACATGAATTAAAATACTATTATTTCTAATATCTTCTATCGGTTTTACGCAATCCAAATAGCATGGTAATGAAACGAAGTAAGGTCTTGCATTATTTAGATAAATAGCGGGATCAGGAAAAATTAACGGTTTGAAAAGCTTATTTTTATATTTACCAATAGAGCCATAAGAATCCCAGCGACGATAAGCCTCTTCTTTACTTAATACTGTTAAATATGTCATTGGGTCTACGTCACTAACATAGTCTCCTGCAGTTAGAACACCCATTAAAGTGGATGCATCTTCACCTTTTGCATGACCTTTATCTATCCATCCAATTTATTTGGTGTAGATAAGTCTGCCTCCATCAATACCTGATCTTTTTGTCATTATCACACATCTTTTGTTATTACATTTTAGTTTCAGATAAGACCCATTATGTTAAACGGGCGAATTAGTTAGCGAAAACCACCCGTTCATCCCCATCAAAGTTCTTCAAAGCAATTTTAAGACTCGAACCAAAAACCATCCTAACAGTTTAGAACGGTTTCTGTGCTGTTCAATGGCATTTTTAACATCTCTTTTTTAAACTTAAAAATGCGATTAACGTTTTTAAAAGTAGTCAATGATTTATGAGATATCGGATGAAAGCGAAAAAAGTAAAACCCGAGACTGAGATGCGTAAATGGAAAAGGCTCAACCAAAGGTCAAAAGGAAAAATCAGTTTAGTCAGGCGCAAATAGAACTATGGAAAAAGGAGCAAGAAGACCAAGAACCACGAGATGCCTGGCTTACTGAAAGTGAAGAGGCGATAAAACGTCACATGAAAGACTTATAGCATTTAGCATAACAACCTAATGCCTCAATGTGGTACTAATCAAAACAGAGCGAAGCGACAACATCTTCTTGTCTTTGCTTTTCTCCATGATCGGTTATTGTGCCTTAGCTCGTGCAACTAGCTAAGTTGGATACTTCTAGTTAGGTTGGGCTTCTTTCGATGGTGCAATCGAAAAATCTCTAGTCCGTTAATTGGTGCTCTTATCAGGTACGCACTGTAATTTTTCGATACCGCAAGGGTAGAGCTAGGATCACTTCACAGAAGTGACGGGGGTTTTATAAACTCAGGGCGCTTAACGCGCCCTAAGAATTATATTATCAGAATAACAAATTAGTCTTTGCTACGATAAGCACGACGACGATCGTTTTCTGAAAGATGACGTTTACGTAAACGAATAGACAGTGGAGTCACTTCCACTAATTCATCATCATCTATAAACTCTAATGCTTGTTCTAATGTTTGCTTGATATGTGGCGTCAGCGTTGTCGCTTCATCCGTACCAGAAGCACGCATATTTGTCAGTTTTTTACCTGTTAAGCAGTTTACTGTTAAGTCATTAGAGCGAGTATGAATACCAATAACTTGGCCTTCATAAACTTCTGCACCATGAGTAACAAATAACTTACCACGATCTTGTAAGCTATATAGCGCGTAAGCAACGGCTTTACCCTGACCATTAGAGATCATCACACCATTATTACGACGACCGATTTCACCTGGGCGCACATCGTCATAATGACTGAATGTTGCGTACAGTAAACCAGTACCTGATGTCATCGTCATAAACTCAGTACGGAAGCCAATTAAACCACGGCTAGGGATAATGTAGTCTAAACGTACACGTCCTTTACCATCTGGTTGCATGTCGCGCATTTCACCTTTACGCTCACCCATCGCTTGCATCACATCACCTTGGTGCTGCTCTTCAATATCGATAGTGACTTGTTCGAAAGGCTCTTGTTTACGACCATCAATCTCGCGGAAGATAACTTTCGGACGAGATACGGCTAATTCGTAACCTTCACGGCGCATATTTTCAATCAGTACTGATAGGTGTAATTCACCACGACCTGATACACGGAATGCATCTGGATCTTCAGTCTCTTCAACACGCAGTGCTACGTTATGAACTAACTCTTTTTTCAGACGATCTAAAATCTGACGAGAAGTAACAAACTTACCTTCACGACCACAGAATGGTGATGTATTAACACAGAAATACATGCTAACAGTAGGCTCATCAACGGCTAATGCAGGTAATGCTTCCACAGCACCTACTTCGCAAATCGTATCAGAAATATTTAATTCACCTAAACCTGTAATCGCAATGATGTCGCCAGCTTCTGCAACGTCAACATCGATACGCTCTAAGCCTAAATGACCTAATACTTTACCTACTTTACCGTTGCGGGTATTACCTTCGCTATCGATGATAGTCACTTGTTGATTAGGTTTTACTTTACCGCGCTTAATACGGCCAATACCGATAACACCCAGATAGTTATTATAATCTAACTGAGAAATCTGCATCTGGAAGGTCCCCTCCAGATCGACTTTTGGCGGCTCTACATATTTGACGATAGCTTCATATAATGGAGTCATATCATCAGCCATGTCATTATAATCTGTTCCCGCAATACCATTTAATGCTGATGCATAGATAATTGGGAAATCCAGTTGTTCGTCAGTCGCACCTAAGTTAACAAACAGATCAAAGACCTGATCAACAACCCAATCAGGGCGTGCACCTGGACGGTCAACTTTGTTGATAACAACGATAGGTTTTAAGTTGTTAGCAAACGCTTTTTGTGTCACAAAGCGAGTTTGTGGCATTGGGCCATCCATCGCGTCAACCAGCAATAGAACGCTGTCTACCATAGACATAACGCGTTCTACCTCACCACCGAAGTCGGCGTGTCCTGGGGTATCTACGATATTAATACGATAGTCATTCCATTTAATCGCTGTATTTTTCGCAAGAATAGTAATTCCGCGCTCTCTTTCGAGATCATTAGAGTCCATCACGCGCTCAGCAACGGTTTCACGTTCACCGAACGTGCCAGATTGCTGTAGTAATTTATCGACAATAGTAGTTTTACCATGGTCAACGTGGGCGATGATGGCGATATTACGCAAGTTTTCGATCACAAAATTTGCCTCAGGCATTGTAGAAATAAGCGTGTTATTGTACACGCTTTAGACGAGAGACTAAACAAGATCACAATAATGATTGCTTAACAATATGCAATTAATTGAATTGTGATCCTTTTCACGCCTCAGAAATAAGTCGTCTTGCACCGATTGCACCAAAATTGTGCAATCATTCAGACTTAATTTGCACCAAATTTGTGCAATAATTAAAAAATCACGGGGGATATTCTACACTAAACTTCATCAATACAGTATATATCCCTTTTTAGATAAGTTGGCATGCTTTTCGCAATAGAATTTAGGTGAGCAAAAAATTCACCAAAAAATGTGTAAGGCCACTGCACTTAATAAAACCATTCGCCAGGAGAGTTACTATGTCCCTTGAACATGTGTTATCCATGATTGAAGAACATAAAGTTAGATATATTGACTTACGTTTCACTGATACCCGCGGTAAAGAACAACATATTACTATTCCGGCGCATCAAGTTAACGATGATTTCTTTGAAGAAGGAAAAATGTTCGACGGCTCCTCTATTGGTGGTTGGAAAGGCATTAATGAATCAGATATGGTGCTAATGCCTGATGCTACAACAGCGATGCTTGACCCATTTTTCCAAGATCCAACATTAATTATTCGTTGTGATGTTTTAGAGCCAGGCACTATGCAAGGTTACGATCGTGACCCGCGCTCTATCTCAAAACGTGCAGAAGACTACTTAAAATCAAGTGGTATCGCTGACACCGTCCTATTTGGCCCTGAACCTGAATTCTTCCTTTTTGATGATATTCGTTTTAAAAATGATATCTCTGGTGCTTCTTATGCCATCAATGATATTGAAGCAGCATGGAATACCAATACACAATATGAAGAAGGTAACAAAGGTCATCGCCCAATGGTAAAAGGAGGTTACTTCCCTCTCCCTCCGGTTGATTCCTCACAAGATATTCGCTCGACCATGTGTAATATCATGGAAGAGATGGGCTTAGTGGTTGAAGCACACCACCACGAAGTCGCAACTGCAGGTCAAAATGAAGTGGCAACCCGCTTTAATACCATGACCAAAAAAGCAGATGAAACTCAAATTTATAAATACGTAGTACAAAACGTCGCTAACGTATTTGGTAAAACCGCGACCTTTATGCCAAAACCTTTAGTGGGTGATAATGGCTCAGGTATGCACTGCCACATGTCACTGTCTAAAAATGGTGTCAATTTATTTGCTGGTGATAAATATGGCGGATTATCTGAAATGGCGCTGTATTACATCGGTGGTATTATCAAACATGCTCGTGCATTAAACGCATTTACTAACCCAACCACTAACTCATATAAACGCTTAGTGCCGGGATTTGAAGCCCCTGTTATGCTGGCTTATTCTGCCCGTAACCGCTCAGCATCCATTCGTATTCCGGTAGTCGCTAGCATGAAAGCACGCCGTATCGAAGTGCGTTTCCCAGATCCTTTAGCTAACCCTTACCTTGCATTTGCAGCTCAATTAATGGCAGGTCTTGATGGTATTATCAATAAAATTCACCCAGGTGATGCCATGGATAAAAACCTCTATGACTTACCCCCAGAAGAAGCTAAAGAGATCCCAACAGTGGCAGGTTCATTAGAAGAGGCGCTCAATGCCCTTGATAATGACCGTGAATTCTTAACCCGTGGCGGTGTATTCACTGATGATGCTTTAGACGCTTATCTTGAGCTATTACGTACTGATGTGCAGCGTGTTCGTATGGCACCACACCCACTTGAATTTGAAATGTATTACAGTGCGTAACGCACAATAGTTAAAGTACTTACTTTGCTTATGATTTTTTTGTTGCCGTGAAGCTATTTTGCCCATCTTCGGATGGGCTCTTTTCTCTCTAATGAGGCATCTGTTAATAAATTACGCATCTGTTCATTTATGAAAAAAAAGGTAAGATGCACTAAAATGGTGCAATGGGAGTATTCAATATGGAAACGGCGGATTTACCTGATAACACACTTATTTTGGATTCATTAATCCACTCAGTATTGGTTATCAACCAAGAGTTTATTATTTGCTATGCAAACCATGCTGCATTGCAATTACTGGCTCAAAGTCGTCGTAAATTATTTGAAACCCCTTTTAGCGCACTGTTTAGTTATTCCTCTTTTGATGAACAGTTAATGCGTGAAACATTAGCAAATGGGCAAAGCTTCACTGATAACGAAGTGATTTTGGTTATTAATAACCAATCACACACTATGTCGCTCAGTGCCCAGCCTATTTCCGAGCAACACATTTTGTTGGAGCTGGCGCCTATGGATAGTCAACGCCGGTTAAGCCAAGAGCAGATACAACAAGCACAACAAATGGCGGCTAGGGAATTGGTTAGGGGACTGGCACATGAAATTAAAAATCCACTCGGTGGATTACGAGGGGCGGCTCAATTATTAGCAAAATCATTACCTGATCCTGCGCTGACTGAGTATACCCAAGTCATTATTGAACAAGCCGATCGCCTAAGAGCGCTTGTGGATAGGTTACTCGGCCCACAACATCCCGGCACCAAAACCTTTCAGAGTATTCATCATGTTGTAGAGCGTGTTGCACAACTTATCACATTAGAATGCCCTGAAAATGTCACCTTACTCAAAGATTACGATCCTAGTCTACCTGAGCTTTCACACTATCCGGATCAGATTGAGCAGGTCTTGTTAAATATCACCCGCAATGCATTACAGGCAGTGGAGAAAACTGGGGGAACTATTATTTTGCGAACCCGAACAGCGTTCCAAGTCACACTGCAGGGTGAACGTCATCGACTGGTGGCTCGCATTGATGTGATTGATACTGGTGCGGGTATTCCTCCTCATCTACAAGACACGCTTTTTTACCCGATGGTCAGTGGCAGAGAAGGCGGAAATGGCCTTGGTTTATCCATTGCACGTAGCTTAGTCGACCAACACGCCGGTAAAATTGAGTTTACCAGTTGGCCGGGAAATACCGAGTTTTCTATTTACTTGCCAATAAAATAGGAGATAACCAATGCAAAAAGGAAATATATGGGTTGTCGATGATGATAGCTCTATTCGCTGGGTGCTTGAGCGAGCTATTACACGAGAAGGCCTTACATGTAAAACCTTCGAACACGCTAATGACGTCCTCAGTGCACTCAATAGTGAACTTCCCGATGTATTATTATCAGATATTCGTATGCCTGATATTGATGGTTTATCTCTATTAAAAAGCGTTAAAGAGCAACACCCTACGTTGCCGGTTATTATCATGACAGCGCATTCTGATCTTGATGCCGCGGTAAATGCTTATCAGCAAGGGGCATTTGATTATCTCCCCAAGCCTTTTGATATTGATGATACACTTGCACTCATTCATCGTGCTATTACGCACTATCGAGAGCAAAAACAACCTAATACAACAGAAACTAACCTTCAATCTGTCTCTGACATGATTGGCGAAGCCCCTGCGATGCAAGAGGTTTATCGCATTATTGGTCGCCTTTCTCGCTCATCAATTAGTGTGCTTATCAATGGCGAGTCGGGTACTGGTAAAGAATTAGTTGCACATGCTCTTCATCGCCATAGTCCGAGAGCACAAGCCCCTTTTATTGCACTCAATATGGCGGCTATTCCCAAAGACTTAATTGAATCAGAACTTTTTGGTCATGAAAAAGGGGCATTTACTGGTGCATCTCAAGTACGCCAAGGTCGTTTTGAACAAGCAAATGGCGGTTCCCTCTTTCTTGATGAAATTGGCGATATGCCACTGGATATTCAAACCCGCTTATTACGCGTCTTGGCTGAAGGTCAATTTTATCGTGTTGGCGGTTATGCCCCTGTAAAAGTCGATGTACGTATTATTGCCGCGACTCATCAAGACTTAGAAAAACGTGTAATGGAAGGTGATTTTCGTGAAGATCTCTACCATCGACTCAATGTAATACGTATTCAATTACCTCCACTGCGTGATAGAACAGAAGATATTCCAAGCTTAGCGCGTTATTTTCTCCAAAAAACCGCTCGAGAGCTTGGTGTTGAAACCAAAGTGCTCCACCAGCAAAGTTTACATTGCATGATGGAATACCACTGGTCAGGTAACGTCAGACAATTAGAAAACGTATGTCGTTGGTTAACGGTTATGACCGCTAGCCAAGAGATTATGCCGCAAGATTTACCTCAAGAGATCCGCCAATCAGATGAGAAGAGCAAATCGATACCTCGAGTCTCCTCTCAACATTGGTCACAACATCTTTCATTATGGGCGGATGAGGTATTCAGTGAAGGCAAAGAAAATATTCTTAATGATGCTCTACCGCAATTTGAGCGCACCTTACTACTCAGTGCGCTTTCCTATACAAAAGGCCATAAACAAGATGCTGCACGTTTATTAGGATGGGGAAGAAATACGCTGACACGTAAATTAAAAGAGTTAGGTATAGAGGAGTTTTAAGTCACTCCCCTCCCTTTTATTTTTGCCCACTAAATCACTCGAGAGAATTGGCGTTGGCGCATTTGATTACGTAAATAAGTATCAAAACACATACAAATATTACGGATCAATAAACGTCCTCTTGGAGTGACCTGAATTTTTTCTGCGCTGATCTCCACCAATCCATCTTCTGCCATTGGTGCAAGCAATGCTAAGTCTTCTTTAAAATAATCTTGGAAATCAATCTGATATAGATTTTCAATCTCAGTAAAGTTAAGATGGAAATTACAAATCAAGGTCTTAATAACATCGCGACGAATACAATCATCATGAGTTAGAGAGAGTCCACGCCACAACGCATGCCCTTCGCTATTTACGCGAGCATAATACTCTTTTAGCACTTTTTCGTTCTGCGCATAGTGATCACCCAGCATACTGATAGCTGAAACGCCCATTCCCAATAAGTCACACTCTTCATGAGTGGTATATCCTTGGAAATTACGATGTAGAATACCTTGGCGCTGTGCAACCGCTAATTCATCATCAGGCTTAGCAAAGTGATCCATACCAATAAACTGATAACCATTTGTGGTGAGTGTGGTGATAGTCTCTTGCAAGATCTCTAACTTTTCTTCTGCAAGTGGTAAATCTTCATCTTTAATTTTGCGTTGTGCGGCAAATAAATTAGGTAAATGGGCATAATTGAACACACTTAAGCGATCAGGGGACAATTCAATCACTTTTTTTAACGTAAAAGCAAAACTTTCTTTAGTCTGTTTAGGTAGCCCATAGATCAAATCAATACTGGTAGAATGAAAGCCCACTTCACGCGCTCTTGCTACTAATGAAAAGATAAATGCTTCATCTTGTTCACGATTAACTTTTTGTTGCACCTCTTTATTAAAATCTTGCACCCCCATACTTAGGCGGTTAAATCCCTCATTGTGTAAATGATCAATAACATCTAACTCAATCTCACGGGGATCAATTTCAATAGAGAGCTCAGCATTTTCCACAAAATGAAAATGTTGTCTTAATAAGGCGACTAAGCGACTAATTTGCTGTTTATCAAGAAAAGTGGGAGTACCGCCCCCCCAATGCATTTGGGTCACTTTTCTATTTTTAAAATAGCGAGCGCGATTAATAATTTCTTTTTCTAAAACATCAAGATATTCATCAGCTTTATGTTTATGGCGCGTGATAATTTTATTACAACCGCAGAAATAACATAACTTATGGCAGAAAGGAATGTGAATATACAGTGATAGAGGCCGTTCGGGATAACGCTTTGTTGCTTGTTCGAAATCCGCATCACTATATTGCTGATTAAATTCCAATGCCGTTGGGTATGATGTGTAGCGCGGACCTGAATAGTTATACTTATGGATCAGGTCAAGATCCCAAATAATTGTTTGTTCTGACATGCTTCTACCTTCCAAAAGTGAACCGCCGATGTGCCATACCAGCCAACAGACATTATGACCACCAGAAATAATAGTGTAACCAATAAATGCTTAACTGAACACGAGAGAAAAAAAGATCCTGTTTTTGACCTTTTCACTCTACCTGTAAATAATCACTCAAGTAAAAAATATGATATAGATCACATTAAACGGAAATAGTATTACTGTTAAAATTTATTTATGAATAAATTAAGTTTATTCAATATGTTAGTAGCGCATTTTAATAATACATCTTTTTTCGATTATTTTTATAACACATTA
>NZ_CAWPAV010000111.1:0-32533 GCF_963885725.1 Proteus sp. G4380 | reverse complement strand
TAGAAATAACATTAATATTAATAAAATGTTAATTGCTAACACGGCTATTATTAATAATAAAACATAAACTTTTATAAAATAATATCAATGATATGTTTACAAATCTATACAAACAATAAGCAACAATTCAAGAAAAATATTGTCATAATAAAGGTCTGTTCTTCCTTCTATCATTATTTTGAGTGTAGCTATCATGGATATTGTTGATTCACATCGTCGTAAGTGGTTAGGCCTTGGTATGGCTGCTGTTGGTTTAGGTTTACTTCCCTCACATGCATTTGCATCATTAGCAACTCCCCGACCGAAAATTCTTCGCTTTAATAATTTAAATACTGGTGAAACTATTAAAGCCGAGTTTTTTGATGGTAAACGTTATAATAAACAAGAGCTTGCTAGACTAAATCATCTTTTTAGAGATCACCGTCAAAATAAAGTTAAAACTATCGATCCAGCCTTATTTGATCAAATCTATCTGTTACAGGTGATGTTAAACAACAATAAAGCCGTTGAACTTATTTCGGGTTATCGTTCACTCGCGACTAATAATCATCTACGTCAACACACCAGCGGTGTTGCGAAAAAAAGCTATCATACCCGTGGTCAAGCAATGGATTTCCGTTTAGTAGGTACTGATTTATCTAAAGTACGCCAAGTAGCACTAAGAATGAAAGCGGGAGGAGTGGGTTATTATCCACGAAGTAATTTTGTTCATATCGATACAGGACCCGTGCGCTCATGGTAATCTATGTAATAAATAAATAGATATAGATTAAGAAAGCGCGGAGTAAGCTATGATGTATCACATTATACCTGTGACAAATTATATGCAAAATTGCACCCTTATCTGGTGTGATGATACCAAAGAAGCGGCCATTGTTGATCCCGGTGGTGATGTCGAAACATTAATTGCAGAAATTGAACAACGTCAATTAAAGTTGACTAAAGTGCTATTAACTCATGGTCACTTTGATCACGTAGCAGGAACGGCTCAAATTGTTGAGCATTTTCATGTGCCTGTTTATGGGCCACATAAAGATGATAACTTCCTTATTGAAGATTTAGAACAACAGTGTCGTATGTTTAACTTCCCCAGTGGAAAATCTTTTACGCCTGATCAATGGTTAAATGAAGGGGATACTGTCACTATTGGTAAAACCATTACTTTGTCGGTTTTACATTGTCCGGGCCATACACCGGGCCATATTATTTTTGTTAATCACCAAAATAAACTTATCTCGATGGGAGATGTATTATTTCGTGAAAGTATTGGTCGTACTGATTTCCCTCGTGGTAATCATGCCGATCTGATTGCTTCTATCAAAAATAAAGTATTACCACTAGGTGATGATTATCTATTTATCCCCGGTCATGGCCCTATGTCTAATTTAGGTCATGAGCGTCAATATAATCCTTTCTTACAAGATGAAATGCCCATTTGGTAATTTAAAATAAAGCAAACTCTTTAAGCCCTTTATATTAAAGGGCTTTTTTATAGATGAAAAATTAAAAATGATATCGCTCATCGTCGGTAAAATTAAATATTTTTGCTGATACTATAACCTGATGTTCCTGCACAAATATGGTTCCAAGAGATACTTTCATATCGAATAGTAATATCTTCATAAGGCTGGGCATCTGCATGCGTCAGTGAATTAGGGTAATGTGCTGATATATTGGTAATGCTGGCTTTTGTTAGCTTAATGGTATAAAACTTTTCTTGATTGCCGTTTGAACTTGTTCTATAGAATTCTAGCTCGCACTCTAATAATTCATTATTTGTTATTGCAACCCCAAGTAAGGGTGAAGATTTATCTATAGGTTTTGAAATTACCACAGGAGAATGATTTAAATTTTGTGCTCGGGTTAAATCATAATCAAATGAATACACAAATATCTGATCTTCATGTCCGTGCTGATATTTATTGCCTATAGATCCTAAAGTAGAGCACCCTTTAGATATATCACCTTGAGATTTCCCTATTATCTTTAAATATATTGAATTAGCCATTATTTATAACTCCTTTTTGATATTTCTTCATATGATATTATCAACTTTATAAACACTTTTATTATGTGCCATAGTTAATACTACTAATTATTAAATCATTGATTTATAGCCCCTTAGTGGTGAGGGAGATAAATACCAAGTGGTGTTTTTCTGATCATTGAGTGTAACTGACATTTCCAATAACATATTTTCAGATAAACAGAACGGGAAAAAATGGTAAAGATGTGTAGTAAAGACAAAAGCTTCACCTCTATTTTCATATTGTGTTTTGTCAATGAATAGCGATAAAGATAAACAACGATAGGGTTTACCTTTTAAAATATAGTCATATAAATGTGTTTTTAGTTCAACGAGTCCATTTAATAATCGCTCACATTTTCGAGTGATCTGCCTATCAGTATCTCGGTAAAGAATATAATCAGAAATCATATGTTTAATAGTATCTAATGACATTAACATTGAACCATTAGCACTGTAATGAGATAACAATTTCCAAAAATGGTGATTATTTACAATAGGTGGATAACAAGATGATAATAATGTGATATTTCCCGTTTTTACTGCATCAGGCATTTTTTCGCTGTGTTTATTTAATAGACCTAACTCATTTCTTTTATATTGTTCAAAGCCAATATAAACACATGCAAAATGTAAACTAGGCGGTGTGACCATAGGATCACCTTTATTATCAAAGAAATTCAAATAATAAAGTGTATGCCCAGTAATATTTTTCTCCATTGTTAATGAATAGAAAATGGCTTTATGAAATTGGGGCATTAAACGAGAGGCGGCGGTTAATTCTGTCGTAGGATAAAAATGACAGTATATGCCACGCGCTAGCTCATGAGGCTCTAGTGATAACTCAATTTTATCAAGATCGGCCAAATAGTGATGGGTTGGAATAGGGAGTAAATAACTTGATTTATTCTTTTTAAAATCAATTAAAAGTGTATGTTTTGCTTCACTATCAATCGCTGGAGCACAGTTTAAAAAAAAGCTCTGATTACACTCTTCTTGAGTTAAAGGAAGTTGCTGACTGAAATAGATATTCACAACAAACCGCTGCTGTTGTTTCCAATCTAATTGAGTCACTATTTGTGGTATATCTAACTCAATAAAATGATGAACATGGGGTAAATAAAGACCTTCTAATAAACGTTGTGGCGCAGAAAATGAGTTATTTTTCTGTGGGAAGATTTTATAGTCATTGCCAATTTTGGGTTCAAAAGCATAATTAAGAGGATCGCCTTCATAACGTTCACCGTTATGTACCACCTCAATTTTTTCAAAGTATTGACTAAATGCGAGTAATAAAATGTCTGAGGTGGTTTTATTTTCCCCTAAAAAAACATTAAGTGCATTTGTTTGAGTTAATTCCACATCACCACGATATAATATTTCAAGAGAGATACAAGAGTGGTTTGGATGCTGAGTAATTTTTCTATCCAAAATGCTATAAGGCATGATGGTGAAATTATGGCAGAAACTAAATTGTGCCCCGTTGTCGCCAATCACCAAATGTTTTTCATTAATCTCCATGGGATAGGGGAGAATTTCACTTTGGTCAATTTGGATAATTGTTGTTGATGGTAGGCCTTTAATGGCTTGGGAATTTAGTCGTTGCAGTAGGGGTAATGTGATCTCAGGAAAAGCATCATCAATTTTATCTTGTAAACGAGCAGATAAAAAAGCAAAGCCTTCTAAGAGATAACTTGTTTGTGGATCTTGAGGATCAAGTACGCTCGCTAAATGTGGCGCTTTATCTGCATACTCACTGAACAGTTTTTGTAAGTACTGCTTTTCTTTAATATATTTAATTTCACTCATGATCTAATCCAAAAGATGAATATGAGCCGGGTTTTAAACCTTGTTGTTCAGCTTGTTTTTGTAAATCATAATAACGAGCTAATAACCCATTAATTTTATTATCAATATTATTGAGAGTTGCAGGAGAAATAGGTTGCCCTGTTTCAATTTGTACAGCGAGTTGTCGCAGTTTTTCTTCGATTGGCTCAACTTTATTGTGCTGTTTTTGAATATCATAAATTGCCGTTTTTAGATAAGAGAGTGTAAAACTGCCTCTATTTCGTTCTTGCTGAACTATTTTATTAGAAAGTTGTTGTAATAATGTCGCGGTTTCAGACCAGCTATCATTAATTGGCATATTCTCTAAGCGCGTTTGATAAAGATTTTGCCAATTACGTGTAAAATAAATTTGCTCTGCATCTGTAGGCCAAGCGTTTTTGGCTTTTTCTTGCATCGTATCAATTAGCCGTAAATTAGAAAGAGGAGAACGTTTTTCTAATAATGCTAAATGATATTCGTAGCTATTTAACTGTGGTTTAAACAACCATTTGGCAGCCGCACCTTCAGGTATTGAAGTAATCGCATTCATCTCTTGTTTTAAATAGAGATGTACACCAAATCCAACGGCTAAAAACAGTATGCAACTGAGCACACAGCCCCATATAAAACCTCGGGTCGCACTCATTTTTTTTGCTACTACAGTGAAAGAAGAGGCGGGTTGAGGCGTTTCAATCACAAAAGTGGGGGCTGCTTTGTCCGTTGTTTTCGACGGTTGTTGAATACAGACTAATGGCGGTACGCTAACGGGTTCGGCACTATCTTGTTGCGTCTGTTTTTCTTGCTTTTCAATTTGTTTGGCTAAGTTTTGGAAAAACCACAGTAAGTTTTCAATTTTAGGCAGTTTTTCCCAAGTTGTTTTAGCCAGTTTATCGATTATTAACTGTAACGCGCGCTCTGAACGATAGATTAATCGTAGATCTTTTGCTTGATAGGATTGTTGTCTTAATAAAGCGCTGGCTTTGGTATTAAACCAGTTTAATACCTCTGTACGTTGATTTGGCTTTTCCGGCCACAGGCTATCCCAATAAGTCACAATAACATTTGCTAATAACTCACATCCTTCAGTAAAACCGCTTAAACCATGCTGTTGTAATCTTGCAATGGTATAGTAAGCACCGCTTTGTAGGTCGATACCATGATTTTTAAATAGGGATAAGCAAAGTGACTCAATAAGTGTCCAACTTATTTCTGGTCGAGCAGGGTGGCTCAATTTATTAAATTCGGTTTTCAGGGCAATAAATTCAGGGGTATCAAGTGGAGATCCCCCAATTTTAATCACTAAACTTTCTGATTTCATCGCACTCAACATCCTTTTATTCCCCCACTATAAAGTGGGGGAAATCACATTAATAAAGCGTTTCAGGTAAACGGAATTTTGTGAATAATCCACCGAAGAAAGGATTATTAGATTCATCAACTATAACTCGATAAGTCATATCACCACCGTCGATTGTGAAGCGAATATCGAATGAGTTAGATTTGATATTGATGAGTTTTGCATTATCAACTAATCGCATTTGTGCCCATGGCCCAGAGAAACTGATTGAACGTGGCGATTTATCACCGGAAAGAGGCACTAAAGTCAGTTTACTTTCAATATTGGAACGCATTGAGTTTGGCCATACCAAGTGTGTCACATGGCTGCGACTATGAGCGTAATCAATCAATTGTCCATCAAGATTTAAGATGCTACGACGCTTATTACCACTTAATGACAGTGGCTCAATAGCATATTGTGCTTCTAAATTACCTTGGGCATTAAAGAAGGTTTCTCTAATACGATTGGCTATTTCAATTTGTGCTAATACATCAGCGCGGATCAATGATTGGCTATCACTATCGTTGACTAAGTTATTCTCAACGAATAAACGCAGATTTTGTTGATAGAAGCTATCTAATGTTCCATTTGGTTTGAAGAAACGTTCAAATTCACTTAAAGGAACATCTTGTTTAGCTGCTGGGTTAAATGGATAGCGACCGGCAATATAAGTATTGTATTGTTTGACAACATTTTCATTCCATTCAACTTCCATATAACGAATAGCTTCTTTTTGGACCACATTCCATGCTTGTACGGATAACTCATCGACCCAGCGGTTAAGCGGCTCTGGTAATGTTTTCGCCATTTGTGATAGCTCAAAAATAGCATCGCGATTATTATCGTTTAAGCGCATCGAAACTGCTTTAAGCGCCGCTTTCCCCGGCACTGGAGAGTTTTGGATCCCCAATAGGTAACGATGTAAGTCATTTAGTTTTTGATTCAGATTCTGTAAATTTTCCCCTTGGTTACTGACTAATATCTCAGTTTGAGGAGTAAATTCGCGATCTAAGCGGGTTAATAAACGGTAAGATGGCTCAGCCATCAGTGTTTTTTGTTCATCAAGTGGTAAATTTTCATCAATAGTTGGAATAACCGTGTTATCACGTAGAACTTGTAACGCTCGGCGTAATGGTTGTTCACCACTAATAATTTGCTCAAGAGCGGTAATTTCATCTTGTATTGAATCAAATTGACGAATTTCTAAATTGCTCATGGCATTACGCCATTGAGCCGTATAGTCACTAAGATATTGTTCACTGATTTGACGCTGAATTTCTTTACGATCACTTTCACTATATTGTGTGTTGGTGGTTAGATTAAGAACCCAAGCATCAAGTAATGTTAGCTCGACCAATTTATCATTTTGGCGGATAAAATAGTTTAATAACCCTGAGCGCGTTAAGAATTGTGGAATTTCTAATTTATCATCATCAATAGCCGTAAAGACCGTATTAAAACTTGGGCCAATTTGATGTTGTAAATTTAAAGGCGCTGAAAGCTCTTGATTAGCCTTTAAGCGTAAGGCTTGATATACACGCTGATAAAGTGACAATACACTTAACTCTGCTTGTGCATTTTTTATAGGTCCAGCAAAAGGCATAAAGGCTTTAGTGGCTGAAACAAATCCTTTTTCACGCTCTTGTTTCCAATCTGTGTGCTCAAGGGCATAGCGCAAATGGGCTTTTAGTTGCAGTTGTTTTTCACGTTGACCAGTGAACAGTTGGCTCCAATAATCAGCCATAAAATCTTCTACCATGCCATTATTACGGCCACTTTTATCTTCTAACATGCGCATAATACGCAATATCTCTAACTTATCTTCACTTCCTTTATCGGCACTGTTAAGTTCATTTAACAACCCAGACATAACCGCAGGTAAAAAGCGATCAGTGAGTAGTTGTAAATAGACTTGTTCAACTTGTGGGCCAACTTTTTGACCTTGGTAAAGACCCATATCAGAAAAGAGCACATTTTTATCACGATGATTACCATAAGCTAAGGTTGCTTCACGTAATGGATTGAGCACCGGTAATTGTAGGCTACCATCAGTATCTTTTTGAGCATTGTTCTCAATAGCACGGAATGCTTTTACCTCATTAAGAACGTTTTCTCCAGCACGATAGTTTTTGTCGTAATAGTGGCTCCAACCATTCCAAATTGCGATTAAGCCGACAAAGCTAACAGCAGTGGTGACTAATAGGCGAGTCCGATGTTTTTTAACCCAATAATGGTTTTCTGCTGCAATATTAGGCTCACTAAATAGCACTTGACTAAATAATTGGGTAGTAAAATAAGGGTGGCTATCATTAATTGGCCATGTAGTAAGAGGTGCTGTCGGTAAATGATATTGTTCGGACGCTGTTTGGCTAAACACATCATCGATTTGACCGATTTGCAATGCAGAAGTTAAATAAACCCCTCTTAAACAGATATTATGTTGCTCATTATTGATGAGCAATGCATCAATTAATGTGCATACAGAATGTTGTAACCCTTCAATTTGGCGCACGAAACTAAATAGATCACTACGCTGGTTACCTTCTGCTCTTTGTAGCATCATTTCTGGTAATGCGCTGTTCATTTGGCCTACCCATTGTGACCAAAAATGATTTAATTCCTTTTTCCAATTACTTTTTGCTTTCTGGTTGAAAGAAACACCTAGTACTTCATTACGTTGTTGAACATCTAATGATTGATACATTGAGTCAAAACCACGTAATAGATCTAGCTTGGTTAAGACGATATATAAAGGCAAGCGACTATTAAATGTCATGCGTATTTCTTCAATACGCATTTGTAAATCAGCAAGTAGCTGACTATTTTGCTCCTTACTATTGGTTAATAACGATAGGGTATCGACAGTTAAGACGATGCCATTCATTGGTTGTCTTGGGCGATTAGTTTTGATCCAATTGAGTAAATCGCCCCACAAACGGTGATAAAGTTGAGGTTTATCAGCCTGATTTGCCGGCTGGGTTAATAGATCACCATTAGGGACAAAAAGTACAGCATTGTCGGTTAATAGACATTGAATATTTAATGCAATATTTTGTTCGTTAACAATATTGTCGCTAGGCGCAATATCTAATGGGTTTACCGTATTTTTTAATAAGCTATGCTTTCCACTTTGGTTAGCACCTAAAACAAAATACCAAGGGCGTAAATAAACCGCTTTAGTATGACCATTTAAGTGACGAATAAATTGTGATTTCCAATAGTTTAAATAACGTTTTTGAAAATCAAGATCTTGTCTTACCGGATCAACTACAGCCAATTCGACATCAAGTTTTAATGCTTCCAATTTTTTAACTCGACGCCATGTTGCTAGACCAATCCAACTCACAACAAGCAATACAATAACGACGGTTGCTAACCAACGTGTGGTGACCTCGCTAAACGGTATGGAATCTTGATAACGAAATGTTGGCCCCCACCACCAGATCCAAATAATGAGCAAAGCGGGAAGTAATGCCAATAAAAATAGCAAAAAGGAGGCAATTTTAGATTTATCAGCAAAAAAGAGTTTTTTTACCGAACTCGTAATGTTTGAAATGGAGAAAACCGGTAATTTCATTATTATTGATCCCTATCCATAGTCATTGTTATTTCTGTCTTTTTGTCTATTTTTTGCATGAGTTGTCGTATTAAGTTGGGTTCCCAATCTGCAAGTGAATAATGTGAGGCAGAGGTATTAAGTTGTTGGTATAACTGTGTAGCCATATAATCCATACCTGACAATTCAAATAGTTGTGCAGACAATAATTGTCCATAAAATCTATCTCTAGGCTCTGATCTGCTAGCAAGGTTTAATTCAATAAGCTTCAGGGCCGCTTCAAGACCTTGTTGCTCATAACATTGCAAGACCTCTTGCTCTAGGATTGCAGTATTCGTATTCGATGGTGGCAATTGACCGTTTTCAGTTTGGTTATATTGCTCTAACCACTGTTGTACACTTTCAGGAAAGAAGGGTGTCATATCCGAAAAGTGCAAGTTAACAAGTTCAGGAAGACGCGCTAAAAAAATACGTAACTCTTCAATAATGCCACTTTCTACTTCCCCATAACCTAATTTAGCTGCTACTTGGGCAGCTAACATATGGCCTTCTAACCAGTAAGGAGAGAGTGAGAGACTCTGTTCAATATTGTTTAATAGCGTAATGGACGCTTGAGTCAGTTGAGCTTTGTAATCCATTACACGGTCAATTGATACGGGGGCTAAAGGCGTTTTACCTTGAGCATTAGCTTGAGGTAAGACCGTAATAGCGTGCCAAATTGCATAACGCCGTATACGATATCCTACTGAACTTTCAGGGGCTTGTTGGCAGATAACATCAGCTACTTGAAGTAATGTTTGTTTCCATTGTCTTTCATCTTGATGGTTAACGTTAATAGTTGGTGTTAAGCTATTTTTTGTCGGTGTTTCTATAGACTCGCTAACCGGCGGAGTCTGTACTTTTTCTTCTTTCTCGGCAGGTGAAGCAACAATAATCGGCGCATCGTTATTTTCAATACGATTATAATCTCTGCTTAAATCATCAATTTGTTCTGCAAGTGCCGGGCTTTGTTCATGCCAAAATTGCGCTAGAAAGGCGAACGAGCCTAGAATATCATCACGCATCGCGCTGTTGGCTGCATGACAAAAACTCTCACTCGCTGTTTCAAAACGTTTCAAAACTTGATTGGCTAAACGTGATTTCAATTTCATATTGGTTGGGTAGCAACTTTGCCAATATTGACGATTAAAATCAGTTAGGATCTGTGCTGCCAATACTAATTCTTTTGGCTCTCCAGCATGCTGTAAAGTACGTAATAAATGGACTAAGATCCGAAAATCTTTAGTCTGCGTTTCAAATAGGTGTAAACAGCGACGCTGGATCTCTTTAATATCTAATTGACCATGACTGAGTGAGCCGAACTTTATCATTTCACTGTCAATATATTCCCAGTCGGCATCATTATCATTGATAGCACTACTGACTTGCTGTTCATCAAGCGCTGTCAGTAGCTGTTGTTTCCATGCATAAGAAGTATTGTTCATCATGATTTCTACCAGTGGCAAGCCGCTCTTAAAGGGATTATTTGTTGTGAAATACCTGAAATATTGAAGGTGAGTTTTTCGTTATTAGATAATTTCAATGTCAATCTTTCAGCATTTAACAAGCGTTTAATTTCATCTATGCCCGGTATACCGCGGCTTGATTCCAATACATAACCGTTTTCACGTAAAAACCATTCTGCAGTAAATTGTGTTTTATCCGTTGAAACCATCACACTGCCAGCATCTTGTTTTGTTGGCAGGATAATTTGCATCCGAGTAATGTTATCAATACAGCTCAGCATTAAGATGGGGCGAGGCGGTTGAAAGCCAATCGCTGGAATGGTCATTAATACGGGATAATCACCGGTTTCTGGTACTGAGACGAGAAAACCTGCACTGTTTCCCGTCCGTTTCATTTCATGCTCTGTTGCTTGGCGCCATGTTTTACCCATTTGAGTAACATCAGGCAGTGCATTGGAGGAAGATGTTGAAGAAAGCGCAATTTTGTCATAACAATCTAAACGAATTAGCTGAGATGATTCCAAACGGCATTGAGTTAATTCCTCAATCATTTTCTGATTAAGATTATTTTCGGCCTTTCCCGGTGAAGTGAAGAGTAAAGGGAGTAATGTGCAGAAAAAGATTTTCAATACGTTCATTTTATACTCCGTATTTCTTCAATTTATATATTAACGCTCGTTTAGAAATACTAAGCTGTTCTGCCATGGCGTTAATATCTCCTTTCAATTCTTGCTGTTTATCTAATAAAATTTCTTTTTCATAATTTTCTATAGCAACTTCTAAATCATTAACTCCTTTGATTTGTATGGTAGGAAGTGCAATAGTCGCTACAGATGCGGTTAATTTATCTAACGTTTCATTAAGCGTGGTTTCTTTTTCCCTTTGTAATTGATTGATATATTGCAAGTAAGAGATTTTTTGTTGCATATTTGATAATTCAAAAAGATGCTTTAATTGATGATTAAATAGTTCACAATAAATAGGGAAAATACCTTGCTCGATATTTTCTAGCTCTTCAGCTTGCCCTAAAAGAATAATCGTGCCACATGCTTTATGGTTAACATCATAGATAGGCAAACTATACAATCCAGTGTTCACCGGAAGCTGTGAAATAAAACCGCGCATAGCAGCATTATTAATATAACTACCTTGTTGTAAGTTTTGCCAAAATACAGGTTCACCCTTAAATAGCAGTTGAATTAAAGGGTGATCTGCATCGGTAATATCGGTATCTAAAAAATGGCTTTGCACTTGAAGTGTTAAGTCGATATTCCAACTTTCCAATTTATTTTCAGCTTTATTCATTAACGAAATAATTAACCCACTCAGTGAGCTACGAAAAAAGCTATATTTTAGAAATTGAACAGCTAGCGTCTCTACATCATGACATTCTAGTAGTGCAAGCGCATTTTTTAGTCTCGCTTTCATTGCTTAATTAACCTCCGCAATAAACTCATCATTTTCAGTCGCTAAGCGAATATGAGAGATAGCTTCATTACGTGCACTATATTGTAGAAGTAATAAAGAAAGAGGCGGCAATAACGCACCATCAATAATAGATTCCAAAATACGCGCACCATTTTCAGCACGAGAAGCTCTGCGTAAAATTTCCGTAGCAACACTCTCTTCTACATTGATTTCTGCGTTGAAACGCTGTTTTAACAGGTTAATAAGACGAGCTAATTTGCCATCAACAATTTGTCGTAAAACCTCTGCAGGCAACGGTAAATAAGGGATCACTTCCATTCGAGCAAGTAATGCCGGTTTAAAGAAAGTTGTTAATTCAGGGTAGAGTGCATCTTCTAGTTCGTCCGGTTTATCCGCGTAAGCAGTAATGACATGGTCACCTAAATTAGAGGTGAGGAAAAATGCGATATTTTTACAATCAATGACTCGTCCTTCTCCATCGGCTATCTCTCCTTTATCAAAAGCTTGATAAAATAGATTTAGCACATCAGGATGCGCTTTCTCTACTTCGTCGAGTAAAACAACTGAGTAAGGTCTTTTACGAATAGCTTCTGTTAAGATCCCTCCTTCACCATATCCCACATAACCGGGAGGTGAACCAATAAGGCGAGAAACAGTATGTTTTTCTTGAAACTCAGACATATTAATAGTCGTGAGATATTGTGTGCCACCGAACATTAATTGGGCAATTTGGATAACCGTTTCTGTTTTACCCACGCCACTAGGACCTGCTAATAAGAATGCCCCCAGCGGTCGACCCGGTCGACGTAAATCAGCCCGCGCTGTAAGTAAATGTTTGTGTAAACATTGAATGGCTAATGATTGGCCTTTGATACTCTCTTCCAAGTAGGTCGGTAACTCAGTGACAATTGATAATGCATCTTGTGATAATCGATTTAATGGTACGCCTGTCCATTCAGCAATTACCGCCGCAATTTGTTTTTTATCGACGTGAGGTGAAACCAGTAAATGCGTGTCGTGTAGCTGAGCAAGTTGTTTATCTAATTGTTGTAACTGTTGCTTTAATTCTTCAGATGAGCAGGGGGGCTGTGTCGCTATTTTTTCATCATTATCTTCAGCATCTTCTGCTTCACTATAAGTTCTTATATCACTTACCACTTCATTATTTGCAACATCATTTGCGACATCGTCATTAGTCGCTTCGGTAGCATTATTAAGTAATGTTGCTCGTAAGGTAATAATTTGAGATACAAGCTCTTTTTGTTGCTCCCATGCTTGCTGTAAATCAGTTGCTTGTTGCTCAATAGCACTTGCTTGTGAGGCTAACGTTTCAAGACGCTCAGAATGATCATCTAAACCTAAATAGTGTTCTCTTTGTAATACATCCATTTCCATATTGATTTGGTGGAGTTCTGTTTTCAAAGAGGATAATGCCTTTGGTGGCGAAGATAGATTAATCGCGGCTCTTGCACAGGCTGTATCTAATACATCAATGGCTTTGTCTGGTAATTGACGTCCAGAGATATAACGTTCACTTAATTCAGCACTGGCTCGTAGTGCTTCATCATCAATAAAGACATGGTGGGATTTTTCATAGATACTACGTAAGCCACGCATAATGATAATGGCTTCTGCAGATGATGGCTCTTTAACTTGCACTAATTGGAAACGGCGCGCTAATGCGGCATCTTTTTCAAAATATTTTTTGTATTCGCTCCAAGTCGTTGCTGCGATAGTTCGTAGTTCTCCACGCGCCAAAGCCGGTTTTAATAAATTAGAAACATCTAAGCCACCTTGCTGGTTACCTGCACCAATGAGGGTGTGTGCTTCATCAATAAATAGAATGATAGGGTGAGGAGATTGAGTGACTTCTTGCATAATGCCTTTAAAGCGTTTTTCAAATTCGCCTTTGACTGCAGCACCTGCTTGTAATGCGCCTAAATCAAGAGTAAGAAGTTCACAACCTCTTAATTTATCAGGAATCTCTCCGGCAATAATACGTAGTGCTAGTCCTTCAATTAACGCACTTTTACCCACACCGGGCTCTCCGACTACCACAGGATTGTTTTTACGGCGACGGCACAGAATATCAATCATTAAGTCGATTTCATTATCGCGACATAAGACCGGATCTAACTCACCATTTCGCGCTTGTTCAGTCATGTTATGAGTAAATTTCGCTAACAATGAATCAGCAGCAAGGTTACCTTTTTCTGATACTGTTTTTTCGTCAAAAGGCGATTCAGCAGAGCCTTCAGTCCATTGATCAAAATTGAGTTTTAATTGGTCGCGGTTAATCTGCGCAAGCATATCGGCAACAGGTTTCGCAAGATAACGCAAAGGCATTTGTAGTAAAGTTAAAAACAATGCACCAGAGCGAAGTTCACTGTGATTTAGTTCAGTTGACGCTAATAGCCAGCTATCTTTCATCCATTCAACTAATAAGGGTGAAAAACTAGGATAACTTTGTGTAATAACTTGATGTGGCGGAATGTCGATATCTAATAACTCTGATAACGCATTAATATCTAATGCGCTTTTTTGACTGATCATACGAATGTCAGTTAATGGCATTTCTATCAGTTTTTGTAGAAACTGAGCAATCGTAATTTCAGGTTGCTGGTGGCTTACACAGTAAGCGGCTGCACTTTCTAAGGCATGCTTAGCTATTGGGTGTAATCGATTAACGAGAGTAGAGAGATCAATTTGGATCATAATGCGTCCTAGCCAAGTAAAGTATTAAGTTGTTCCACAATACTGAGTGTTTGATAATTCAGTCTGGATGAATAAATGCTATAAATAATCAACGCGAATACCGCTGTACCTATGAGAATATAGCGAGCCCCTAAACGCTTACCTAAACGATAACGGCTTTGTTGGTTATCACCTTTTTCAAATAGAACTATTGGCTTAGCGTTACCTCTTAGCTGTTGGATCTGTTTTTGTAAGCGTCTTAATAAATGATTAAATTCATCATTTTGTCCCGCAGAGACTTTGTAGCGCCCGCGGTATCCTAGGCATAAACAAAGGTAGATAAATTCAATCAGATCGAGGTAACGTTTAGGTTCACCTAATAATCTTTCAATTAAGACAAAGACTTTTTCACCACCCCATGATTCATTATGAAAATGAACCAGTAATGATTGTTTTACCCAACCATTATCTTGATCCCAGCCTAATCCAAGGGCGGTTTCATCAATAAAAGTACATAGCACATAACGAAATGAAACAATGGCACCTGGCTCGTAACCTTGGATCTGTAATTGTTGCTCAATAGAGGTAATATCCATGACAACTTGTTGGTAAAGCTTTTCTGAAAGTGGGGTTTCAGACATCGCTTTCATGCGCAATACCATGCCTAATAAAGGTGTAGCAGCATCTATCATTGGATTGATGTTGTTTCCTCTTAGCGGCAGTTGGTAATTTTTCTTTGTAATGCGCTCTTCATCATCATGATTCAGTAAAATATCATCAGTCATAGAGTGCTCCATCTCTTATTGCCCATAACTGAATATCGAGATCGGGGAAGTTTCCTGAAACGTGGAATGCGATGTTGCCATCCTGCTGGATCCCTTTCCATTCATTGCCTTGTTGATCAAAATGGAAATAGTTATATCCCGAGTGATAAGGTAATTGTCTTGGTGCAGCCGAAAGTGGTGATAAAGGAACACCCGGTATTTGCACACTAACCAAGCTGCGAATGTTATTGATTGTTGTCACCTTAGTTTGTTGTGGGAATTGGCGACGTAGTTGCTCTTGCGGCATTTGTGATTTCACTGCAATAATAAATTCAGCACGTTGTAGTAGTTGTTTGTCATGAATGGTTGCGACACGAATACCATGCTCTTGAATTTGTAGCGGGATTGGGATCGCTCTTGGTGTTAAGACAACACTGAGTGCTTCGCGGATACTGGCTATTAATGGAATATAACTTTCTGTTAATTTAGCATGTTGATATTTGGCAATATTTTCAGGTAAACGTGAAGTATTCGTGAATGTCTGTAGCTCACCACAAAGCTCTAACAAATCTCGAAATAGTTTTTCAGGATGGATCACCGGCTCTTGAGCATAATGCGAATAGAGTGGATAAGTGCGATTAAGCACTTGTAGCATCATAAATTCTGCCACATCCGCAACACCTTGCTGACCCGGGGCACCAATGCGAGAGGCAATTTGTTTTCCTCTTTCATACAGCGTTCCTTCAAGCTCGGTGAGAAATTGGCTCAATAATGTTGAGGCACGGATATTTAATAGGCTGGGAATATAATCATTATCCAGCGTTAAATTACCATTAGCATTACGCTCTCTAATACGACAGATAGGTAAAGCAACATAGGCATCTAAACCATGTTTACCTTGTTTGAGTATTGGTGTGAGCTGTGCAACATGAATAGCACTGATATCACCATTTTCAGTATGTAAATCACGAATATTTTCGGTGCTTTCGCTGTAGCGAGAAAGTAAACGACTACCGTTATGTTCAGTGGAAATTTCACTGACATTCTCGTTCATTAAAGGAAAAGCCAGATAAATAATACTGCTGTCACTATCAGTAATATTCGTTATATCAATAGGCTGTGGTAGTAAATCTTGGTTTGGTATAGAGAAAATGGTGCCGTCTGGCATAACACCAGAAGCTTCTTTAATACCAATACGACCTAAAGCATATAAATCGTCACTCAATTTTAAGGTACTAAATCCCCAAAAGTGTGAAAAAAAGTTATTTAAAATACTCACCGTCATATAATCTTGATGACGTTGTTGTTGCTGAAAATGTTGAGGTTTGATAAATAGCCCTTCACGCCAGATCACTCTATTTTTAGTTGACATATTAATCATCCTCTTCTTGTCTAAATTCGATTTCATTTTCCCTAATGTGCACTAATAGGAAGTAGTGGCGTCCTTTACCACGCGCTTTGACTATTTTCTTCCATTCTGCTTTATCAGGATCTGAGTAATAGGCAATAATGCCAATGTAACGGTTAGATGGGTCTAACGTCATAGTAGGGAAGGGTTTATATTGGCCAGGTAAAATGGTGTAGTCTTGATGGTCAATATAATTTTTCTTTAGAACTTTCTCTAAGTCACCCTCTTTTGCATCTATCTGATCATGATCAACAGAGCCAAATACTGAATCTTCGTTAAGATAAACAACTTGGATATTTATCGGCGCAGCTTCACCTTCCTGATTAGGATTAATATAGGGCTCCGCAAGGATGGTTAATGCAACGGTAGAGGGCTGATCTTTCGGTTGCCCAACAGGAGTTGAGGGATCTAATAAGATTTTCCCCATTTTACCCGCGGCTTCAAAAGGTTTACTACATCCACTCAATATTAAAAAAGAGCTAAATAACAGTAATATTGAGAAAGTTCTAAGCTGCATATTAAGCTTCCTCTATTCCTTTTCTCAGCGCTCTGTCATAAGCATGGCTGTATACTTCATAGAATAATTTTTCAAAACCCTGTTGCCGAGATGAAGAGAGTTCTTTGTAATAGTTGTTGTACATTTCCCAAGCCCAGCCATCATTCATTGGTGTGTTATCTGAAGCTCGTCGATACTGAGAAAAGCGGTTTAATAAATGTTCAGGAGAGAATGCTGCCAACATGGTTGATAGTGCGGTTGAAATAGCTTCTTGATTCGCTTGATAATGCAATTGGATGTTGTGCAAGCTTTCTGTTACTGCCGCAGGTGCTGAAAGATGTACAGGGCTACGTTCATCGGTAAACATCAACTTCATTGTCTCTTCATAGCCACTATTAAGACGTAGAGGATTATCTTCAATTGGGCGTAATTGCTTATCTTGTAAGCTTTCTTGTTGTTGTTGCAAAATCAGTAAACCTTCAATAGCCGCTTTGACGGTTTTACCCAGTTCAACAAGAAAATCATTAGCATGCTGTGTATTTGTTAAATTAAGGTGGATACCTAATCCCTTCATCAGAGGGTTAACCGCCACATGATCGACATCGGTCATATGTTCGTTTTCATTAGGTGTGATTTTAGGTAAATCAATAAATTCTTGGACCATAGTATTCTCTTGATTATCTGATGTCGGAAAGGCAGATGAATACGAGTGGGGGTCACTCAATAAAGGATCGTCTGAAGTAGCTTGTGTGTTTTTAGAAATTAAGCTTAGATTTTCGTTTTCTAAAGCCTGTAGTGGGTCTGTTGTTAATGCACCCTGAACGGTTGGTACAAACGGAGGCTCTTTCCGCTCATTTTTGACTGTTGTATCAACATCAAATAATGAATCTAGCGGATTATGATCTTTTGCGATAATAGACTGAGGCGTCATCGCCATCATATTTTGTACCGGCTCTCCGGTAAGACTAATATTGGTGGCAATAACTAATTTACCCACTTTTATCTGATCACCTTGGGTCAGTCTTACGGCATCAAGATGCAATGGAATAATCGCATTATTAATGTAAACAGGACCTGAATTTACTTTTAAGCAAAAGTGTTGATCTTTCCAAAACACCGTACATTGCCGATCGGCAATAGCACCTTCATTATCTTGGATTTTCCAGTCACATTGATTGCCACTACCAATCTGTCCGCCACTTTGAGTTAAAGTCGCATTTGGCAGATAACCACTTTCTAGCTGTTCACTATTTTTGATGCTAAAAGAAATTGTTGGCTGATATTTATCCATCTCTTTATTCCAATACCGTAATGGTGACATCCGGTTTCTTTGCGGGTTGACCTAAAAAGCTTTGCCAGCCTAATTGGTTGTGTTGTTGGTGACCCAAACGGAACCCTTCGGCTTGCTTTTCAGCAATGCTAAGACGTAAATCCCAAGCTAATTGCTCATGAAAAATGTAAGAAACAAAGGCAACTAATGGTGCGAAATCACTGCCATTAGGTAAAAAACGCATATAGCGTTCTAAACTTAATTCACTGATTTCGATGGTGCATTTTCCATTGCAGTCATATATGTGTGAGCCCAGACTAAAATTTTCCCCTAATAACATTCGTGGGCGAGATTTTTGTCCGGATTGATGAGAAATCGTACCTAACTTGTTTTGTTGTGATTCAGGAATAGGAACACGGCGTGTCTCCCAACCAATTACTTTTACATTTTCTAAGTCGAAACAGTGAGATATAAGACTACTAATCACATCAGAAGAGCGACTTGGACTCGCCAAAAGACCAGCATAAGCGAGCATTTTGCTATGGTTGATTTTGATCCGACCGCGATTAGCTCCATTACCTAATCCAACGAGAGAAAACATATATTGTGAAAATGAATCCTGACCTTCATTTTCAAAGCAAATGTAGTAACGATATTTGCGCCAGATCCGATAAAGTAACGCTATCAGACGATGATTGAAGATATCGAGAAAAGCGGAGATACCTTCTATCTGTTGTGCATCTTCCCAAGCAAACTCATCCAGATAATAGCCTGGTAGGGGGGACTGACTTCCTTGTAAGCCCAAAAAAGCGACTTCTAATTCATATTGTTCGACATTATTTTTTTCAATGGAAATGACATCTCGCGTCGGAAATGCAATATTTGAATAAGATTTAAAGCGAAGAATACCGCTGTCATCCTCCATCGAGTTGACATCTTGATGAATTATTTTATTTAACAATTCAACGAGTTGATAAAAATTATACTCTGTTACCGATGAGCCAGCTTGTTCCAGCCAACGATCGATTACTTCAGTATGTGCTGGTTGATTTGTGCTGGCCATCGATAAACTTCCTTATTATCAAGGTTAATAACTTCCAACTCATGAAACATATTAATGCTGGTATATAAGGTGAAAAATTGAGCGATAACGGTACAAAATAGGAATAAACTTCCTTCTGAAAGAAACGCATTTTGATGAACAACTAACGTTGTCTTCAGACCGCGAACAGGAAGGCCTTTGTAGATATGCTCAATATGCTCTGAATGTAAATCAACTAATGCATCTAGGCGTTTTTGTGATTGCCTTGCAACCTGTGTGTTATAAACAGACGGTAAATCATAGAGTTGTAATATTTTTTTTAATGAATCAAGATTGAGCAAAGACTGATAATTTAAAGATAAATTAGTTAATTCAGACCAATATAATGTTTTATCTAATAATGGATATAAAGGCAGTGTTGGTGCGAATAAATTCTTAGCAGATAAAGCCCCATAAGGAATTGATGCACTATCTAAATCGATAGAACGCGTCGATAACTGGGAAGCGATATAGCGGTTAGTACAGTTGAGTGCAACAGAAACGGTTTCTTCACACTGTTGTAACTGAGGCTCTTGCTGACGAACAAAAGAAAGTCGATGGGAATAGCCGTATAACTGTTCATTTTGACTTATCTTTAAACGGTAATAGCCATGATTTTGAGTCTGATGGTTTTGATGATAAAAACTTTCAAATGCTGTATAGGTGATCGGATAAGGTTTAGCATCATTAGGATAACGTAACCCTCTAACCTCATTAATCGAAAAAATATCAAAACATTCAGTAAGTTGGTAATTAGGACTTAAAACATACTCCTCACTTTTCCCCGTCAAATTTATTGCTTCACTATCAATAGGAAATAAATTCACAATAGGGGTGCAATTAAGTTTAATACTGTCGTCGTAAAGAATAACGCCATCAGGAATTTCTAGATCAAAATTGATCACCAGTTTGAATTGCTCTGCTTCGATAGCCAAAGGAATGTCATCCAAACCATGAATATCTAGAAAGAGAAAGGCTTCAGGAAAACAGAAAAACTCTTGCAGTATACGATAGCCATCATAGCTATTTTTCGGGTATGGAAGTAAGGCATCCTGCTTTTGAAAACCAACAGGCGTAACTGAAAAGTGAGTAAGAGGTAGTGTATGTACATCTGTGACTAAAGAGGCACTCTGCACATGCTGGCTTAATAAAAAATAGAGCTGATTTGTAGTAAATGGCGCACCATTTAAGTAAAAACACAATTTATCTAAGCCAATATTGGCAAGTGGCTGTTTTGTTGCTAACTCAAATGTTATTTCAATGGCGGTTGTTTGCTGCAAAATGTTACTGATTTTTGTCGGCATTAACCAGAGGTCGCGACTTTGACTAAATCGACATTGAAATAACGTCTCGTGGTTTGTTTCCTCACTTTGCACATAAAGTGGAGTGGCACTAAAAGGTTGTCCTGCTGAAATTTTTGTTGCGTGTTGGCACTGAGCATAATTAGGATGATATTCAACAATCGTCATGCTTGGCACAGGGCGTGCGTAGTTTGGCCAAAGCATATTGGCTAAACTATTAGTTAATTCAGGAAATTGTCTATCTATTTGCTGGCGTAAATTACCCGATAAATAAGATAGCCCATCCATAATCCGCGAAGTATCAGGATCTTTAACATTGTGCGAAAGCAAATTAACAAGTTGCGGTTTTTCTTTGGCAACTTGCTCAGTCAGCTCATTTAAGTATTCTGATTCATTGGTAAAGTAGGATTTTGATGACATATTAATGCTATTTAAGCTGATATCTACGGTTATTATCTAAATACACATTAAATTCAATAAGTTGCTGCTTATTTTCTAAATCAATAAAAGCATTAATATTAAATTGTAAAGATAAACTATCTGCATCTTCTTCAAGAAATTTCACTACAACTTTGCTGATCCGTGGTTCATACGCAATAATGCAACTACTAATGCTATCTTCTAGGTGAGATTTAAAATCAACCGTAGATTGAGTCGCATCATTTAAATCAGGGATCCCTAAGGGTGGTGTTCCTTGGCAACCATCAGGTCTAGCATTTAAGATGTAATTTAAATTCTGTTTTATTGATTCAATGAGTGTATTTGTTCGCGAACGATGGGAAAAACCTAAGTTTTTCCCTCGGATCCGTTCAAATAAGCTGGTGCCAGCATTAGCCTGCCAGCCATAATTGGATGCCATCACCGTTACTCTTTATCAAGACGACCAACAAGTGATAATTCAAAGTTTGCACCCATATATTTAAAATGTGGGCGAACTTGAATAGCGACTTGGTACCAACCTGGATCGCCATCAACATCAAGTACTTTGATTTCAGCTGAACGCAATGGACGTTTACTACGAACATCTGCTGGTGGGTTTTCTTGATCTGCGACATATTGCTTAAGCCAAATATTGAGTTCACGCTCCAGATCTTGACGCTCTTTCCATGAGCCAATCTGTTCACGTTGCAATACTTTTATATAATGAGCTAAGCGATTGATAATAAACATGTATGGCAATTGAGTTCCTAACTTATAGTTAGTCTCTGCCAATTTGCCTTCAGGAGTATTTGGGAAGACTTTTGGTTTTTGAACCGAGTTTGCGGAGAAGAATGCAGCATTATCACTGCCTTTACGCATGGTCAGCGTGATAAAGCCTTCTTCTGCTAGTTCAAATTCTCTACGATCGGTAACTAAAACTTCAGTTGGGATCTTAGTTTGTAATTCACCCATCGCTTCAAAAATATGCACAGGAAGATCATTAACTGTACCGCCACTTTGTGGGCCAATAATGTTTGGACACCAACGATATTTTGCAAAACTATCATTAATACAGCTTGCTAATAAGAATGCGGTATTACCCCATAAATAGTGCTCATGGTCTTGTTTAACATTTTCTGAATAGTTAAACATTTTTACAGGGTTTTCTGTTGGAGAGTATGGCAAACGTAATAAGAAACGCGGTGCTGTTAACCCTAAATAACGGGAATCTTCTGCTTCACGCAGTGAGCGCCATTTAGTATGTGCAGGGCCTTCAAAAACAGATTTTAGATCTTTAATTGCCGGCAGTTCAGCGTAGCTATTAATACCAAAGAAATTAGGTGAAACAGATGATAGGAATGGCGCGTGAGCCATTGCACCAACAGTACTAACATACTGCATTAACTTCATATCTGGCGCAGTATTGTTAAAGGCGTAGTTACCAATAACTGTTGCAACAGGTTCACCACCAAATTGGCCGTATCCTGAAGAGTAGACGTGTTGATAGAAGCCTGATTGAACAATTTCTGGAGAAAATTCAAAATCTTCTAATAACTCTTCTTTAGTTGCATGAAGAATATTGATCTTAATATTTTCTCTAAAATCAGTGCGATCAACGAGTAATTTTAAAGAACGCCACGAAGCTTCAATTTCTTGAAATTTAGGCGCGTGAAGAATTTCGTCAACTTGAGTACTTAGTTTATTATCAAGTTCAACAAGCATTTTATCGATTAATAATCGATTGATCTGTTGGTCTTCAGATTCACTGGCGAAAATATTACTAATAAAAGCAGCAACACCTTGTTTGGCAATATCGTATGCTTCTGTTTCTGGAGACATACGTGATTGAGCCATAATTTCATCAAGTAAAGAGCCTGTAGATGCGGGGGCTTGTTGCTCTTGAGCTTCTGCATTTAGTGACATGAAATAATCCTCTATAAACATTATTTTTGATTAGCAGCAATATCGAGCTCTTTTAGAAGCTGTTCGCGAGTTTCTTGATTTTCAAGTAGTTCTTGAAGACGCTTTCTAAAAGCTGGGACATTGCCTAGAGGACCTTTTAATGCAACTAAAGCTTCACGCAATTCGAGAAGTTTATTTAATTCGGGCACTTGGCGAGCGATACTATCAGGAGAGAAATCCTGTAAAGATTTCACATCAAGATTAACATTAAGCTCTGAATCACTGCTTTCTTCTAAGGTATTACGAACATTAATATTTAAATTAATGCCAGCACTTTCCATAACAGAATTGAAGTTGTTTTGATTGACTGAAATCGCTTTGCGATCTTCAATGGGGGTCTCTTCCGTTTTACCTTTCATATCCCCAACAATCAACATATTCAATGGAAGTTCGACTTCAGCCTGAGCTCCGCCAGTATTTGGCGTATATTTAATATTAATCCTTTCTTTAGGGGCAACACTACCGAGATTTTTCTTACTCATTTAAGTTAAGCTCCTTGTATGAGTATGCAATAACTTCTTAATTCCATAAATAAAATGCCTAAATTAAAAATTAATAATAAATTTAGAGCATGCACTTCCCTACACAGAACAAAACAGGCTCTGCGTTAAGAATTCTTTTCCCAGTAAGGTGTTTAAATATGTTTAATATTGTACAAAATTTATTTTTTAGTTTTGGTCATGATATACAAAATTAACTTAGGGTCAATAGGTAATTTATTATATGAGTTCTTATTTTTATATTAAATAAGCTGAGAGCAGTATCAATAGGGCATCTTATCGGGATAAGAAATAAGTTTGACTATAATTATGAAAGCTAACTTATTCGGTGGTTACTCTAATAATGAGTATCTAAATGATATAGCTAATTGCAATATTAATTAAACTCAATTTAATAAATATAGAATATATTAATTTATAAAATTCTGTGAGCTAAGTTCATATTTTACAATTAGTAATATAATTTCATATTTTTCTAGCATAATTACTTATTTTATCTATTTTGCTTGAAATGTTATTTCAATTTTAGGATAAGTTAGCTTTTACTCATTATATTTGTAGCACGATGATGGATACATATTAAACAAGCCTTTTTGGATATTGACGATGTTTTTATATTTTGATTTATTTTCAATATCTTATAGTTTTTTAAATTAAGGCGTTAATCTTGATTTAAGAGCAATAAAGAGGTTTTTTTGAGATATCAATTTATTCATAGGAACATAACGTGTTAGAAAATCAGAGGGAATAATAGGTTTTAAAGCCCTTTGTGACGCTACATATTGATATATTAAAAATAACATATATATAACGAGTATATGATAAAAAATAAAAACGCAATGAAACTATTTAGGTGTGAATTAGTTTTTTATGGCAATAGAATTGCAAATATAATACAGCTATATTTGGTTTAACTTAAGGGTATGATCTGAAAAATATTCTGCTTTAATAAATGGATTTTTAATTTTTTAGTACGATGTATCTCTTATAGTGAGTAAGAAGATGGTGCTATAAGCCAAAAAAGACTAACCATAAATAGCTAAATAACTATAGAGATATCTTTATTGTTATCAAATAAGAGGATTACCTATTTCAATCAAGGATAAATACTAATATGGCTCAAATAGATCTTTACCCTAATATGATATGAAAAATCTTCTCTCAATATTGCTACTGTAATGAGCATCGCTTCTTAATTTATACTGGAATAACAGCATATCTTTATCATCAATAAGTAAAGACCAAGATAGTTAAACTAAAACTTTTGTGTCTCCCTATCCTTATTTTCTACTTGTTCATTGTATAGTTTTATAATTAGCCTCCATAAAATGAGTATTGGTACGTAAAAATAAGACTGAAATATACGCATATCGAGTGTGTTAAATAAAAATAGTGGCTTAATTAGCATGATATTTTAATTAAATTGAGCTTAACAGCTAAATATATTGACCAATTTGGACTGCTCATGGAAAAAGGACAGTATAATTCAATGTAATTGATTTTTAATACTTTAAAATCAATGGATTATATGCGCTATTTCTGATTTAACATTTCTGTTACAAAATATATTTTTATGTACATAGTGTTTCTTGGGCTGCGAGCAATTTGTCTATTTATTCATCATATTTTATGCTGATAAACACTTTTTATGACTGTTTTTACAGCATGATATAGCGATATTTCAACCAGTTTACGCTAAGTGACTTATCCTAGAGAGATACAAAAAAAACGGGCTGTTTACAGCATATTGATAAGATTTTATTATCCTTTACCGAAGTCTTACCGTGCGCACTGGCTAAGATGACAGACATGACTAACGGATTGTTTTTAAGACAATCATTTAATTTAATTTGTCGTTTTTGATAAAAGGATATTGTTATGCCAACTCCTTGCTATATTTCCATTGAAGGAAAAACTCAGGGCAACATCACTGCAGGCGCGTTTACTGCAGATTCTGTCGGCAACATTTATGTACAAGGTCATGAAGACCAAATGTTGGTACAAGAATTTTCTCACGTAGTGACGGTTCCGACTGATCCGCAATCAGGCCAACCTTCTGGCCAACGTGCGCATAAACCGTTTCGTTTTACCGTGGCATTAAACAAAGCCGTTCCTCTGCTGTATAACGCACTGGCTTCCGGCGAAATGTTGCCAAAAGTTGAGTTAAAATGGTATCGCACCTCGGTAGAAGGTAAACAAGAGCACTTCTTTACCACCACACTGACTGACGCGACGATCGTGAACATCGATTGCCAAATGCCTCATTGCCAAGATCCGGCTAAAGCCGACTTCACGCAACTTATCGAAGTCTCCCTCTCTTACCGCAAAATTGACTGGGAGCACACTGTTGCTGGAACGTCTGGTGCGGATGACTGGCGTGCGCCTCTCGAAGCGTAATACCGTTATGACGAGTCCTTGGGGGCTCGTCCTTATTTTGTATTGTTCCCTTTTCTTTATCCATTTTTGCATGGAGGCAGATTATGCTTAGCAAAGATCCGAAATCAACGCCCATTGACCCGGCATCCGTTTTAAAAGATGAAGCCATCAATCAAGTGAAAAATAGGGTGCAATCCAAAGTGAACGAAACGCTATCGACACCCACGCAAAAGGTGGCCGGGATGGCCTCAGCAGCGGCCTCGCTCACTCAATCAGCCAGCGCATCGGCCAATCGCGTGACTGCTCATCCCCTGATCCACGGTGGCGGTTTTACCGGTGGACAAACATTCGCTGAAAACCAAGCACTCCAAGCGGCCCATGGGGCGTTACTTGATGCATTAGGTATGGACAGCCTCGAAAGTGGTTTGGTGTTCACTTGCACCATTGGTGGATTGCCTGACGACACCTTTCAAGTCACCGAATTTAATCTTACCGAAGGATTATCCTCGCTATTTTCACTGTCCATCAGTGCGGTCAGTGCCTTACCCTTTATCGATTTCCAGCGCCATCTTGGCTTAGCCTCATCATTAACGGTCAAACGCGATGGGGTGTTGATCCGCAAAGTCAACGGTATCTTAGCTGGGGCAGTACAAGGCAATACCGACGGAGTGAAAACGTGGTATCACTTCGATATTCGCCCTGAAATGTGGGTGATGACCCTCAATCAAGACAGCCGTATTTTTCAACATCAATCGGTGCCGACCATCTTAAAAACCTTATTGGATGAGGCCCATGTTAAAGCGGATTGCCAATTCTACCGTGAAGATCTACACCCTGAACGTCTCTACACCACCCAAAAACGCGAATCGGCATTTGATTTTTGGTGTCGACTGGCGTTTGAAGAGGGCATTAACTTCTGGTTTGAAGAAGAACAACTGTTTTACAGCGATGAACATATGGGGATGACGGCGGGTATTCACCTTACCTATAACCCGCAGGCCGACACCGATATCAGCGATAGCACTGCCATGACTTGGCAATATGGCGAATATTTGTGTGTGGATGAAACTATCCATAAAGACAACAACTTTGTGCGTCCTTCTTATCCGTTGTCTCATGAAAACAAAGTTGAGCAGGGGGGACAGCACAGTGTGTTTGAAAGTTATGGTCGTTTTCAATTAGACGATGAAGGTCGACCTCTGACACAGGTGCGCTTTGAGCAATTACGTAACGGCAGCAAAGTGGGGCAAGCGACAACAAACTGTTTTGCACTGATGCCCGGCAAAATCTTCACCTTATCTCAGCATCCCCATCAGCCGATGAATGATCGCTGGCAAGTGATCAGCGTCAGCCATCATGGTGTACAGCCATTGGCGGACAATAGCGGGGGCGAAGGCACACAACTGTCGAATAGCGTCTCCTTTATTCCGGGCACGCAAGAGTGGCGTCCCCCTTATCGTTATAAACCGACGGCGGACGGCGATGAAGTGGCGACGGTGGTAGGACCACCGGGGGAAGAAATCTACGTCAATGAATATGGCGCCGTGAAAGTGCATTTTCATTGGGATCGTCGGGGAAGTGCCGATCACAGTGCTTCATGCTGGGTGCGGGTTGCCATGGGTTGGAGTGGAAATGGCTATGGTTTTTCTGCGGTACCGCGCATCGGCACACAAGTGTTGGTCAGTTACCTGAATGGGGATATCGACAGACCGATAATTACCGGTTGTACCTATGATGGTCGTAACGCACCACCGATTAAGTTCCCAGAGAATAAGACACAAACCACTTTCCGTAGCCAAACCCACAAAGGGGAAGGTTTTAATGAATTGCGTTTTGAAGATGCGGGCGGTAAGCAAGAGGTGTTTCTTCATGCGCAGAAGGATATGAATACCGTAGTCCAAAACGATAAAGGAACGACGGTAGGGGCTAACCATACTGAAACCATTATGCAAAACCAAAAGATCTCAGTACATGGTACGCAAACTACGGCGGTTCAAGCGGATCAAAAAAATATCGTGTTTGGTAACCAACATTCAATCGTGGATGGTGAAGTGTTGATCGCATCAGCCAAAGGTATTCGTTTAATTAGTGGCAACTCGGCACTTCAATTAAACCCTGACGGGACTATCACCTTAGTGTGTAACAACTTTGATTTTTACGGTCACGGTAGCGGTCGGATTGGTACTGGTGAGTTATTAGATTTGAATATGGACGGGGCAGGTCCCGGAAACCTTGAGATGAAACCCGATACTAGCACTATCGCTCAAGCGAAAGATCAGTTTTTCCCTAAAAAATAATTAAGCAAAAGTAATAAGGTCAGCCATGAATTATCAATTCCAAGAAGGTGCTATCACATTACCGGATGAAGAATATCAAGACAATAGTCTTAATATGCTGCGTTTCCCTACGCGACAAGGCAGTATTTCTATTACGCGTGATGTAGTGGCTCCAGAGATAACCCTCAATGACTATCTGGCTGGACAGTTGTCGGCCATCAAACGTGAAATGAAAAATGCGGTGGTAAAAGCACCCACAGATTTTCGTACCGAAAAAGGAGTTACGGGCTGTGAAATCTATTGTGAAACCAAACAAAAAGGGATCCCTATTTATCAGTGGATCGCCGCTTTTCGTCTAGAAAATAAAATAGTGGTGTTGACTTACTGCCAAATTAAACCGTTTTCCAATACTGAGCAGGCGCAATGGCAAGCGTTAAGAGACAGTTTTACGCCATCGCCCAATTAATGCAATCCCGATGTTTTAACCATACCCACTGACGATTTATTGTTTATTTTATAAGGATAGAGATATGGGAAATGAATTTTTCGCAGCCAAGCAAGGCGATAAATTAATGCACTCGTCAATCTTCGCCGATATCGTGTGTGGTGTGGTTAAAGGGGCGGTTTATGCCGCGATAGGGACGGCCGCTGTGGCGCTGACCATTGGGACAGGCGGTATGGCAACGGCCGCCGGTGCGGCCATTTTTGCCGGTGCAGGGCTGGCGGCGGGCTTTACTATCGGTGGATTGATTGATGATGCCGCTGATTGGGTCGCGGATGGGATCGATAGCTTATTCGGGCTAAGTAACCCTGATGGTGAAATCGATACTGGCTCGAAAAATGTACGTGTCAAAGGCAAGGGAGCCGCTCGCGCAGCGGGAAAATTACCGTCACCTGTGCTACTCGCTTCAATTGCGGCAGATAATACCCCACCGAAAGAAGAAAAAGGCACCGAGATTGCCTTACGCGTATTGAAAAATACCGCCATGATGACGACTGGGGCATTTTCTTTATTGGCGGGTAAGGTGCTAGGGAGCCAAACCAACAATGCGGCACCCATAGCGCTCGATCCCTCCGCGTTTCCCGAATACCCCTCACCGGAGCAAGGTTTTTTTGACAGTATTCTTTCCCCAGTAAAAGCTGCGAAACACCCGAATGCTGAACCTATGCCTTTGGATACCATCACGTGCGATAAATGGCATTGTGCTAGCGCCCCTTACTTTTTAGCCGAAGGGTCGAAAAAAGTCCAAATTAATAGCCAACCGGCGTGTCGTAACGGTGATAGAAGCACTTGTGAAGCCAAAATCAGTGATACGCAAGAAAAAGGGATTGTGCGTATTGGCGGTGGCAGTGTGGTGGTACGCGATATTATGAGTGGGCGTAACCCCTTTGCCGAAATGTTTGGTGAAATCCTCGGTGGCCTTGCTGTTGGCGCGGCGTCTACCCTGTTTCGCAGAGGGGGACTCAAGGCGATTAAACAGTGTTTGAATAGTGTAGGCTGTACTTTGGTGAGTGAAATCGCCAGTACCGCAGTGGGCAGTATGGTAGTCGCCTCGGTGACCCAAGCCTTTAATAGTGTGCGTCACCCCGTGCATGCGGCTACGGGGGCGAAAGTCCTAAATGGAGAGGATGACACCGATTTTATTATTGATGGTGTGTACCCGTTAGTCTGGTCGCGTATTTACCAAAGTCGTAATACGGGTGAAAATCGTTTAGGACGCGGTTGGGCGATGCCGTTTGATGTCTTTTTGACAATTGACGACACGGGTAAAGGGCTTGAGAATGAAAACATTTATTATCATGACATGTCGGGGAGGCGTTTAGCGTTAGGAAAAATCGCCCTTGGTCAGAAAGTGTTCTATCAAGATGAAGGCTTTACCGTCTATCGCACGACAAACAATCTTTTCCTTGTTGAATCGGCGGAAGGTGATTATCAATTTTTCGAAGCCAATCCACATAAAATCAATACACTGCGCTTAATGAAAAGTGCTGATCGTCATAATAACGCTTTACACTACCGCTATGCTAATGACGGTGAATTGGTACAAATTCATGATGATGCGTATCTGACCGATATCCGGTTACATTATGATGAAATCACCCAACGCTTACAGTCGGTGACCCGCCACCAAGGACAAGAAGAAAAAACGCTGGTCACTTATACTTATGATGCACAACAGCGTTTAGTGCAAGTCACTAATGCGGATAAGCGAGTGACTCGTCGTTTTGGCTGGGATGATGAATCGGGTTTAATGGCCATGCACCAATATGCCACAGGGGTCAGTAGTCATTATCGTTGGCAACGTTTTGATGCTTTTACCATTGAAGACAATGAACCTGAGTGGCGAGTGGTTGAGCACTGGCTTAAAGACGGTAAACGCTGTTTAGAGCATACCGAACTGACGTATGATTTAGCTCAACGAACCCTCACCACCGTGGAAACGGGGGGCGAAACCACCTTCCGTCGCTGGAATGAACAACAGCAAATTATCGAATACACTAATGCATTGAATGAAACGTGGTGGTTTGAATGGGATACCAGCCGCTTATTAACGAAAGCAATAGCCCCAGATGGCAGTGAATGGGGGTATACCTATGATGAGCGCGGTAATTTAACCCAATCGACCGATCCGGAACAACAATCGACTTGCTATGATTGGGACAAAGATTTTGCGTTTCCCACGGCACAAACCTTGCCAAATGGGGCGGCTTGGCATTGGGAGTACAATGAGCACGGCGATATTCGTCGTGTGATTGACCCGCTTGGCCATATCACGCGCTTGGCGTGGGATGACCAAGGCCTGTGTCTGGGGCAAGTGGATGCTAAGGGTAATGAAACCCACTATCGCTATAATGCCCGCGGTCAGTTAATCGAGCAACGGGACTGTTCGGGTTATCCCACCACCTTGACCTACGATGATTGGGGACAACTTCGCTCGTTGACCAATGCACAGAATGAAACCACGACTTACACCTTTAGTGAAGCGGGGTTGTTGTTAACAGAGTGCTTACCGGATGGGACAGAAAACCGTTATGACTATGATGCCACCGGGCAATTAGTGGGAATAACGGATGCCGGAGAGCGCCATATTCTGTTGCGCCGTAACCGTCGTGGACAAGTAATAGCCCGACGCGATCCGGCAGGGCATTGGTTGCATTTTCACTATGATACTTTCGGGCGTATGCAGGCGCTGGAAAATGAACAAGGCGAGCAGTACCGCTTTGAGTATGATGCGTTACACCGTTTAACCGATGAATATGATCTTATCGGACAACAAAAGCACTATCAGTACGATGTGATGGGGAATGTCACCCAGATAAAAACCACCCCGGGGCCTTGCGTTGATACGCCGATACCCTTATCCCCGCAGGTGACCACCTTCGGTTACGATAAAGTGGGACGGTTGCTGTTTCGAGAAAACGCCGATTATCGCACGGAATACCTTTATCAACCTTTGAGTGTGACATTACGCCGAGTCCCCATGGCGATATGGCATGAAGCCGAACGCACCGGCACCACCGCCCGCGTAGAGTATCAAGACGCCCTGACCTTTACCTACGATAAAGTGGGGCAGTTGGTTCGAGAAGCCAGTGCTCGCGGTGATTATCAGCATCACTATGATGTGCTGGGTAATATCACTCGCACCGAGTTGCCCCATCAACGGGCATTTGAATACCTGTATTACGGCTCTGGGCATTTACAACAAACGCAATGGCGAGATAATGAGCAACTGACGGTATTGGCGGAATATCAACGAGACCGTTTACACCGAGAAACGTTGCGCACCAGTGGCGCCTTAGACAATGAAACGGGCTATGACTGTCGGGGACGTATTACGCACCAAGTGGCGCGTCAAATGAATGCCTCACAGTTTGTGACCCCGGTGATAGACCGTCGTTATCGTTGGGATAAACGCAATCAACTTATCGAGCGCAGTGTCAGTTATGGTCAAACGGGCGAGTTTTTTACCGCCGGACATTGGTACTACCACAGTTATCTGTACGACCCACTGGGCAGTTGACAGCGCATTTAGGGTCGGTACACAAACCGAACACTTTCTGTATGATGCAGCAGCCAATTTACTGACTCGTCCGCACACCGAAGCACCGCATAACCAAGTACAAGGCAGTGATAAATTTGATTATCGCTACGACGGTTTTGGTCGCATGGTATCGCGCTATGAAAAAGGCAGTAGCTCGGGGCAACGTTATCACTATGACAGTGACCACCGCATTATCGCGGTGGATATCGACCAAGGGCCCTTAGGGTATCAGCGAGCGGAATACCGCTACGATATCTTAGG